>NZ_JBFRUJ010000031.1:0-148613 GCF_041474575.1 Vibrio sp. 10N.222.51.C5 | reverse complement strand
GCGTAGTGACGTGCTGGAGTGTCGTACTCAACGTGAGAAGTTGCGATTGTGATACCGCGCTCACGCTCTTCTGGAGCGTTATCGATAGATGCGAAATCTTTAGCAACACCGCCGTATACTTTTGCAAGAGTAGTACAGATAGCAGCAGTTAGAGTTGTTTTACCGTGGTCAACGTGGCCGATAGTACCAACGTTTACGTGCGGTTTCGTACGTTCAAATTTTTCTTTAGACACAATCGTGTTCCTTCCTAGTTATGATTCGCCACGTTCATTATTGAGCGAGACGCGCCAGAAATTGCTATTTTATGCGCCAACTCTCGTTAGCGCAATATTTGGACGCATTGTTCTTTCAAAAAATGAAAAAAAATGCCTTCCTTTTGTTTAACCACGCTCTGCAATGATTGCTTTTGCAACATTGTTAGGCACTTCAGCGTACTCACTAAACTCCATAGAGTAAGAAGCACGACCTTGTGTCGCAGAACGTAAATCAGTTGCGTAACCGAACATGACAGACAACGGAACTTGTGCACGAATTATCTTCAGGCCAGCTGTCCCCTCGTCCATACCTTCGATGATGCCGCGACGACGGTTAATATCGCCAACAACGTCACCCATCCAGTCTTCTGGAGTAGTTACTTCAACTTTCATCATAGGCTCAAGCAGAACCGGTTGCGCTTCAAGTGCACCCGTTCTGAAAGCCATAGAGGCAGCGATTGTAAACGCCATCTCACTTGAATCTGTTTCATGGTAAGAACCATCATATAGTGTAGCTTTGATATCCAAAACTGGATAGCCAGCAAGCACACCATTGTTCATCTGCTCTTCAACGCCTTTAGCAACTGAAGCGATAAACTCTTTCGGTACGATACCATTGGCAATTTCATCCACAAAGACAAAGCCTTCGCCAGCTTCTGATGGTTCTAGTTTCAGCCATACGTGACCGTACTGACCTTTACCACCATGTTCACGGATAAATTTACCTTCCGCTTTCGCTGTACCACGAATAGTCTCACGGTAAGCCACTTGCGGGTTACCAACGTTGCAGTTCACGCTAAATTCGCGCTTCATACGGTCAACGATGATATCTAAGTGTAGTTCACCCATACCAGAAATCAGAGTCTGGCCAGTTTCCGCATCCATATCAACGCGGAACGATGGGTCTTCCGCTGCTAGTTTACCTAGAGCGATAGTCATTTTGTCTTGATCAGCTTGAGAGCTTGGCTCTACAACGATCTGAATCACTGGATCTGGGAACTCCATGCGCTCAAGAACAATCTTATGGTTCTGGTCACAAAGGGTTTCACCAGTAGTCACATCTTTCAGGCCAATGATGGCTGCGATGTCACCTGCTCGTACTTCTTTTACTTCTTCACGCTTGTTTGAGTGCATTTGAACAATGCGACCTAAGCGTTCACGTTGTTTCTTCACAGAGTTGTAAGCTGTTTTACCGCTTTCAACAACACCAGAGTAAACACGGATGAAAGTTAAAGTACCAACGAATGGGTCTGTTGCAATCTTGAATGCTAGCGCTGAGAACGGTTCTTTGTCGTCTGCGTGACGCTCTGCTTCGTTCTCGTCTTCATCGATACCTTTAATTGCAGGTACATCGACTGGAGAAGGAAGGAAATCAACAACTGCATCTAGAACAGCTTGTACACCTTTGTTTTTGAATGCACTACCACAAGTAGCAAGTACGATTTCATTATTAAGGGTACGAGTACGAAGACCTTGTTTGATTTCAGCTTCTGTTAGTTCACCTTCTTCAAGGTACTTATCCATCAGCTCTTCATTTGCTTCTGCAGCAGCTTCAACAAGTTCTGTACGATATTCTTCAGCCATTTCTTGCATGTCTGCAGGAATATCTTCGTATGTGAAAGTCATGCCTTGGTCAGCTTCGTTCCAGTTAATTGCCTTCATCTTGATAAGATCGACAACGCCTTGGAAGTTTTCTTCAGCACCAATGTTCAGTTGAATTGGAACAGGAGTCGCGCCTAGGCGATCCTTGATCTGTTCAACTACGCGCAAGAAGTCTGCGCCGGTACGGTCCATTTTATTAACGAAAACCATACGTGGAACTTGGTACTTATCAGCTTGACGCCATACTGTCTCTGACTGAGGTTCAACACCAGATGAGCCACAGAACACAACAACTGCACCATCAAGTACACGCAAAGAACGTTCTACTTCGATTGTGAAGTCAACGTGTCCAGGAGTGTCGATGATGTTAATACGGTGGTCCGAGAACTGAGCTTCCATACCACGCCAAAACGTAGTGGTTGCTGCTGAAGTGATCGTAATACCGCGCTCTTGCTCTTGCTCCATCCAGTCCATGGTTGCTGCACCATCGTGAACTTCGCCGATTTTGTGAGAAAGACCGGTATAGAACAGAATACGTTCACTTGTGGTTGTTTTACCTGCATCTACGTGAGCAACGATACCGATATTACGGTATTGCTCTATAGGAGTTTTACGAGCCACGGTTGAATCCTCTTATTAGAGACTTAGGGACTATTGCTATGTCTAGATTAGGCGTTAAAAGCGATGCTTCGCTAAAAATTGCTTGCCCTAGAAATAGCAATAGTTCCTAGCATAAGCATAGGAACTAAAGAAGTGCTGCAAGGAACCTTGCAGCACTAAAAAGGTATTACCAACGGTAATGTGCGAACGCTTTGTTTGCGTCAGCCATGCGGTGAACGTCTTCACGTTTCTTAACCGCAGTACCTTTGTTCTCAGACGCGTCTAGCATTTCAGCAGCTAGGCGTTGAGCCATAGATTTTTCACCACGCTTACGCGCAGCTTCAACTACCCAACGCATAGCAAGAGCGTTACGGCGAACCGGACGAACTTCTACAGGTACTTGGTAAGTTGAACCACCTACACGGCGAGATTTAACTTCTACCGCTGGGCGAACATTTTCAAGAGCTTCTTCAAATACAGCTAAGTGGTCTTTACCAGACTTCTCAGCCATTGAATCTAGTGCAGTGTAAACGATTTTTTCTGCAGTAGATTTCTTTCCGTCAACCATAAGGATGTTAACGAATTTTGCCAGCAATTCAGATTTGAACTTAGGATCTGGAAGGATCTTACGCTGACCTATTACGCGACGACGTGGCATGGATATTCTCCGTTGTCTTCTTCAGGTTTTTTCCAAAACTTTTCAGAATAATAAATAAAATAGTGTTTGGCCTTACTTAACGATTTCTTTTTAAAAAAGAGAATCAATTAAGACTTAGGACGTTTCACACCGTACTTAGAACGACCTTGTTTACGGTCGTTAACGCCAGCACAGTCAAGTGCGCCGCGAACAGTGTGGTAACGAACACCCGGAAGGTCTTTTACACGACCGCCACGGATTAGTACAACACTGTGCTCTTGTAGGTTGTGGCCTTCACCGCCGATGTACGAAGTTACTTCGAAACCGTTAGTTAGACGTACACGACATACTTTACGTAGTGCCGAGTTAGGTTTTTTAGGTGTAGTAGTGTAAACACGAGTACATACACCACGTTTTTGTGGGCACGCTTCTAGTGCAGGCACGTTGCTTTTAACAACTTGCTTTACACGAGGTTTGCGAACCAACTGGTTAATAGTTGCCATTAACTAGCTCCTGAAATTTACTTGAAAGTAAGCTTTGTGAAAAATCTATCCCTAATCACAAGTCGTAATTAGGGACGCAAAATTCTATTCAGCAGTGGGAGGTGTGTCAAGAAATATACAGATCTTTTTTAGCCGTCTAGAGCTCAGGATGGTATACTTTTAACCAAACTGATAAAACACAGCTACCAAGTGACTGATTTGTCGTTCAAAACCGTCAGTTTAACGAAGCCATCGAAGTCAACTTGATCAATGGTACTTGAGACAAGTAGTTGTAAACCTCGGCTATCGAGATCTGGTTTTAACACCGACACCTGCTCTACTGCGCAGATTTGAGTGAATAACTCATGATTGGGAAGGCAAACATACACCGCATCTTCCACCAAAAGATACTGATCTTGTGGCTGAGAATAGGTCAATGCGAGTTTAAGTTTGTCGACTGATTTTACAATATGAAGCATAGCGTCCCCTAGAAAGTCAGTATCCGTTGGCACTGAGCTAACTTCTGCGTTAACTCGTCGGCTTCAACGGTGGTCACATCGATCAGCAGGTTGTCTGCTGAAAGACCAAACTGACTCAGACTACGCTGACACACATACACCTGTTCGATGTCGTACAGGTCCATAAGTTTGAATGCAGAGATGTAGTCACGCGATAGTGTTTCGTCGGGCTGCTGCGCTTTGAGAAGCTGTGTCACGCCATCGCCAACAAAGAACACGGCAATGTCTTCACTATATGCGGACGCAGCAAGCAGGGCGTCTAACCCTTCTCTACCCGCAGCGGTCGTATGAGGGAAACTGTTAAATATAAAGGCTAACTTTCTCAAAACTGCACAACCCTATCTTGCGTTAGTAGCGCTTCCGATAAGCTCCCTAATCCGGCTTGAGTAAATCCAGTGGCTAGGTTAGAGGCACTTAGTTGATGTTGCTCTGCTTCTTCAGAGCTAATCACTCCGCGTCTTAGCGCAGCTGCCACACAGGTTTCAAGGCTAACATCGTGTTCATCAGCCAGCTTTTGCCAAGCAGAAGCTAAATCAAATTCATCGTTAGCCGGTACGGTAAGGTCTGAGCCGTTACTCACGCCATCTTGGTAGAAGAACACACTGTGAAGTTTGTGGCCCTGTTTAATCAGAGCCACGGCAAACTGGTAGGCACTTCTTGCTGACTGTGAGCCATAGACTGGCCCATTCACTAGGAGTGTATAGCTTAGCAACCCTCTTCATCCTCTGTTTTACGTTGGCGGATGTATAGGTACACGGTGTGCTTAGAGATGTTCAGTCGCTCAGCAACGCGGTTGATCGCGTCTTTAATATCGAAAATACCTTTGTCGTACAGCTCCATCACGATCTGACGGTTCTTAGTATTGTTCGATACCGATTTGTCAGCGTTAATTTCTTCAATGGTGCGTTCAACCGTTTGGTCGACAAGTTCTTCAACGTCACTAGCGAAGTTAACCGATGATGCGGCTTCGTCTGCGTCTTGTGTAGGCATGAACGATTGCAGCACTTGTGAGAATGGCGCGTCTAGATTCACGTTAATACACAGTAGGCCAATCACTCGGTCTTCACCGTTGCGGATAGCAACCGTGATCGACTTCATCAACACTCCGCCTTTAGCGCGAGTGAAGTATGAACGTGAGAAGTTACGCTTAGAACCTTCAATATCTTTTAGCATCTTCAATGCAAGATCGGTAATCGGCGAGCCAACCTGACGACCTGTATTTTCGCCGTTGGCAATTTTAATCGCAGAAGTATTGAGGTCTTCTAAAGAGTGCAAAACGATTTCACAAAACGGACCAATAAGGCTCGCAATACCGTCAACAACGGCCTCATAAGATCTTAGAATGATTTTATCGTGTTCACTGAATGGCATAACGTGGACTGATTCCATTTCAAGTAACACATCTGCATTGACTGTTTCTGTAGTAGTCACTTATTCCTTACCTTCGTGTGAAAAATCAACAAATTTATGTAAGTTTATCAGAAAATTTTAATTGCACACCTAGCTAACATTGCAACTAGTGATTTAGAACAAGTTTAAAAATCAAATACTCATCTTCAAATCATAAAAAAAGCCTAACTCAAAGTTAGGCTTTTTATTCAATCAACGTATTTTAGTACGAGGCTTTTAACCGATATTACTGTGCAGGAGCTGCTTCAGCGTTATCGATGTTTAGTAGTTCTACTTCGAATACTAGCGTTGAGTTAGCTGGGATAGTCGGTGTGTCTTGCTCACCGTATGCTAGCTCTGGCGGGATAACGAACTTGTACTTAGAACCAACTTGCATCAGTTGTACGCCTTCAGTCCAGCCTGGGATTACGCGGTTTAGTGGGAATGTTGCTGGTTCGCCACGATCGTAAGAGCTGTCGAACTGAGTACCGTCTGTTAGCGTACCTTTGTAGTGTACTTGAACGGTATCAGTGTCTTTTGGAGAAGCGCCTTCACCAGCAGTCATTACTTGGTAAAGTAGACCAGATTCAGTTTGCTTAACGCCTTCAGTTTTAGCGAACTCAGCGCGGAAGTCATCACCTGCTTTCTTAGTTTCAGCTGATTTCTCTGCCGCTTGTGCTTGCATAGTTTCAGCAACACGCTTGTCTAGAGCTTCAAGAGCTGCGCGAGTTTCTTCTTCGTTCAGTGCAGTTTTCTCTGCGAATACGTCTTCGATACCTTGAAGAACCATATCTTTGTCTAGGTTAATACCTAGCTCGCTTGGCTTATCAATGCTTGTGCTTAGGTAGTTAGCGAAAGATACGCCGATTGCGTATGCCGCTTTGTCGTCTTCTGTTTTAAAGTTTACTGCTTCAACTTTAACTTCTTCAACCTGTGGAGCTTCTGCCTTTGGTTCTTCTTTCTGACAACCAACTGCTAGCATAACCGTTGCGGCAAGCAGTGATACTTTTAAAACTGATTTCATTGAATTCTCCAATTAATGGCCAAGCCATTGGTTATTGTGCACAAATCTAATGATTAGATTGGTGTGAATACGTTAGTTATAACAATATACTAGTCATATGTCTTTCGACACAAACCGGATTATTAGATGTGATGCGAATATTTTTCCACTCATTGCTATGTACAATTGTCATCACCTTGTTAAATGGTTGCTTTTTCTTCCAAGATGATGAGCAACGTTGGGAAATTGAACCCAATGGTGCCACCAGCTTTGCCCTTAGCAGAGATGGACGCTTCGCCCTGCTCTACTCTCAGAAAAAACAACTATTGCTTTGGGACCTTGCCGAAAACAAAGAGTTAGCTCAACTCGGCCCACAAGATCAATTAGAAAACCAAGTATCGCGTATCCGTATCTCGGACAATGGCCGCTTTGCCATTACCGCAAGCCAGATGAACTTCGCCGTTTGGGACCTCTCTTGGACTCAAGCACAAGGGCTTTGGTCTATCTCCGATGGCTTAATTCGCGATGTCGATATCTCTAGCAATGGTGAAAAAGTATTGCTTGGCCTGTCTAATGGAAAAGCCATCTATGTGGACTTAGTCACCGGACGCCGTCTGGAGTTCCTTGCTCACCGAGAAAAAGTGAATTCAGTCTCCCTCTCTTCTAATGGCCGCTACGCCTTATCCGGCGGCAACGACTACAAAGCTTACCTTTGGGATACCGAGTCGGGCTTGGTGTTGCGCACCTTTGAGCATGAACAAAGAGTAGTACGAGTCGCGCTACAACGCGATGGTGAACTGGCTTTTACCTCTGATGGCGGCAATCAAGCGATGATTTGGGATCTTGAAACGGGCGAACCTCAAGCGCAATTGCAAAGCTGGTCTCGACAGTTGATTTTCTCGAGTGCGCGTTTTTCTGATGACGGCAGTATGTTGGTGACGGGCACACCATCCAGCCAAGTGAGTGTGTGGAATACTCAGGATGGCAAGCGAATTTCTCGCCACGATGCTGAGCCATTAAAAGATGCTCGCCCTCCTCGTGCGGTAGTGTATGATGCAGCCTTTGATGATAAGAACCGTGTGATATCGGGCACCTCTGCGGGCATTGCCCAAGCTTGGAATGTGGATTAAGAACGATGACAGAAAAGCGAGTTGAACAACTAGAAAGCCGCGTAAATGACCTAGAGTGTCAGCTAGCTTTCCAAGAACAGACCATTGAAGAACTCAATGAAGCGCTTAGCCAACAACAAATGTTGATCACGAGAATGCAAGACCAGATGAAGTTCGTGGTTGGCAAAGTGAAAAATATGGATGGCTCTAATCTAGCTGACGCATCAGAAGAGACGCCACCTCCACACTATTAAGTGCGGTTCAAAATAACCAATTAAATCTAACGACGCATATCGTTAGTTTCTCGTCCTCAATGTGTAAACACATTTCAGGACGGGACATAGAAAACTAAGAGGGCGACAGATACTTATCTGTCGCCCTTTTGTTTATTTCATCTCAGTGAATAAGCTAAAGCCAATTAAGCCGATACCAACTTAGTCGTCGGCATAAATCTTCACTTCAACACGACCTTGAGTATCAACGCTTGCACGATACATTCCTGAGCTGTTCATACCAAAATGTATATCGCCTTGGCCATCGATAGCGATCAAGCCACCTTCTCCACCCATGGTTTTCAATTCACCTTGAATGATCGTTTCACAAGCGGTGTGCACATCTTCTTTCAGATAACGCATTCGTGCTGCGACATCACTGGCGACCATTTTACGTAGGAAGAACTCACCCATCCCGGTTGTTGAGACGGCAACATTGCCATTTTCAGCGATGGTTCCTGCACCAATGATCGGAGAGTCACCCACACGACCGTATTTCTTATTGGTCACGCCACCGGTACTGGTTGCTGCCGCTAAGTTACCCGCTTGGTCTAATGCGACCGCACCAACCGTGCCGTACTTTTTATCGTCAGGGTATTTCTCAGCTTGCTGCTGATCATATTTCGCTTCAGACAGAGCAAAGATGCCTTTCTCTTTCATCGACTGAAGTTGGTCATAGCGGCGCTCAGTAAAGAAGTAGTCTTGCTCGGTAAAGGTGTAGTCATGCTCAAACGCAAACTTCTCGGCACCTTCACCAATCAGCAACACATGGTCGCTTTTCCGCATCACATCACGTGCAAGCTCAATTGGGTTTTTGATATGGCGAACGCCTGCAATAGCACCTGCATCCATTTCGCGGCCATGCATCACAGAAGCGTCCATCTCAACAAATTCATCATGCGTTAAAACAGAGCCCCTACCGGCATTAAAGTGCGGGCTGTCTTCCATCACCTTAACCGATGCCACTACCGCATCCAGAGCATCACCACCCGATTGCAATATTTGATAACCAGCCAAAACCGATTTTTCCAAAGCCTCGGTAATACCCGCTTTTAATTCATAGCTCATTTGCTCGCGCAAGATGGTTCCTGCACCACCATGAATGGCAATTGAAAAAGGCTGTGACATACAAACTCTCCACTGACGTCGTCTTATAATGTTGTGCTATCAATACCACATCCATGGTTCGATGTCTGATAACGAAAACCAAACTTTTACGAATGCTTAGATTTGCGGACACTTAGTTTGGTAGAGAAAAGCGAGACTCCTAAACGCAAAAAGCCTCCACAAGGGAGGCTTTCAAGATTCTTAAACTAAACCGTTAATTCGGTATTAGTGAGAACCACAGCTACCGCCGCCACAGCAGCCGTCTTTTTTCTCTTCACCGTGGTCATGGCCTTCGCCACCACAGCAACCGCCTTCGTGGTCATGATCGTGGTCGTGACCGCCACAGCCGCCTTCTTGGTGTACGTGACCGTGTTGAACTTCTTCTTCAGTCGCTTCACGAACCGCTACAACTTCAACGTCAAACGTTAGAGTTTGGCCAGCTAGCATGTGGTTACCATCAACAACAACTTCGTCGCCATCTACTTCAGTAACTTCAACTGGGATTGGACCTTGGTCAGTATCCGCTAGGAAACGCATGCCAACTTCGATTTGCTCAACACCTTGGAATACGTCAGCAGGAACACGTTGAACTAGTGCGTCGTTGTGTTCGCCGTATGCGTTTTCTGGAGTAACAGTTGCAGAGAACTTGTCGCCAGCTACTTTGCCTTCAAGCTCTTTTTCAAGACCTGTAATTAGGTTGTTGTGACCGTGAAGGTAATCTAGTGGAGCTTCTGCAGTTGATTGGTCAACTACTACGCCATCTTCAAGTTTCACTTGATATGCAACACTAACTACTACGTTCTTTTCAATTTTCATGAGAGCTCCAAGGAGGTTTGGACTAAGCTCGAACAGTTGAGCTTAGGAAAAATTCTGTACCGGGATATTATGGGGATCAATTAACGAAACTCAATCATTCTGGCTTAAAAATACCGATCATTTCTTGATTCGCGTGTTCAGATTTCTCTACAGTTTTCGGTTTACGCTGTTCTGTGAAGTCACAATCGACACATTCCACCAGCTCGATATTATTTTCAATCCACCAACGGAGTGTGTCTTGAGTGTTGCAACTTGGGCAGCTTGCCCCTGCGATAAAGCGTTTTTTCTGTTTCACGTTCATATCCTTTACTGCTCTGGATTCGCGGTTCTTCCCACTCACTTTATTGATAAGTTAAGCAGAGACCGCGTTTATTATTAGGTTAGTTCTATAGTCTGTTATTTCTATGCCCAAGCTCTATTTCTAAGCTCAAGCATGAGTTATCACTTCAAGCTACTGCCAATAGTTTCGAGATTGGTGATCGTTTTCCATCTCGTGTCCAAAGATCTCTTCAAGTTCTTTACGAGCCTCTTTCGCTCTTTGGGCTAACTCGGCATCTTCGTTATGCTGAGGCAGCAACTCTTTCAGCATACCATTATCCAACTTTCTAAAGTGTGCTTCTGCTCGCTTCGCTTTATATGGATGCATGCCAAGTTCAGTCAATGTTTGACGACCTAAATCCAATGCTCCAAGGAAGGTTTCACGCGAATAGTTACTCACACCGTGGTTAAGTAGTTGATACGCTTCAACACGGCTTCGTGCACGCGCCAAGATCTTTAAGCGTGGGAAGTGCTGCTTACATAAATCGACGGTTTTCATGATTTCATCTGGGGAGTCAGTACACAACACAATCGCCTCTGCTTTATCAGCACCGGCTGCGCGTAATAGCTCTAGGTGAGTCGAGTCTCCGTAAAACACCTTGTAGCCGAACTTTCTAAGGATGTGTATTTGGCTGGCATCACTTTCAAGGACAGTGATACGAATCTTGTTGGCATACATCAGACGACCAATGATCTGACCAAAACGACCAAAGCCCGCAATAATCACTCGAGGGCTGCGATCAACCACATCCGAAGACATCGCACTTTCACTGATTTGATTAAGCTGACGTGCAAAGAATCGGTCTTGCAGTTTAAGCATCAATGGCGTGGTCACCATAGAAAGGCTCACAACCACCAGTAAGAACGACACTTGTTCGCCACTTAAGATGCCTTGAGCACTCGCCGCAGTAAAAATAACGAAAGCGAACTCACCACCTTGGCTAAGGATCATCGCCATTCGGCTGCGTGCTTTAGCTTGAGTGCCGAAGATACGAGCCAGCGCATACAGCACCAAACCTTTCAATACGACTAGCGACGACACTGCAATAAGTATTGCGAATGGGCTTTCTGCCAGTAGACCTAGGTTTACCGCCATACCCACAGAGATAAAGAACAGACCAAGCAGTAAACCTTTGAATGGATCAATCGCGATCTCAAGCTCGTGTCGATATTCACTTTCAGCCAGAAGTACGCCCGCTAGGAAGGTACCTAATGCCATCGACAAGCCAATCCGTTGCATGATCACAGCAATACCAATCACAAGTAACAGCGCCGCGACGGTGAATAACTCACGCACACCACTCATCACTACGTATCGGAAAAGTGGTCTCAACAAGAAGTGGCCACCGACCAGTAGGCCAATCACGCCACCCAGCATCCACAGCATGTCAGCCCAGCTACCGCCGGTATTACCCGCAAGTAGAGGCAACATTGCTAGCATTGGAATAACAGCGATATCTTGGAAAAGCAGTACTGCAAAGCCCGACTGCCCGGCTTCTTTGCCGCCGAGCTCTCGCTCTTCAATAACACGCAAGGCAATCGCAGTCGAAGACAGCGCCAAACCCATACCTATCACGAGACTGGTTTGCCAGGTTAATCCAAATAGACAGGCGATGGCGGTAATAATCAAGGTGGTGATCAACACTTGCGCCCCCCCTAAGCCGAGAATAGGCGCCCGCATCTGCCACAGTTTTTTGGGGTTAAGCTCTAAACCAATAAGGAAGAGCAGCAGCACCACCCCGAACTCTGAGAAATGTAGAATGGCCTCTACGTCACTGATTAGGCCAAGCCCCCATGGACCAATAGCGACACCCGCTAATAAGTAACCTAATACTGAACCTAAGCCTGCTCGCTGCGCGATAGGAACCGCAACCACAGCCGCCGCTAAAAATATAGCGCTACTTTGTAGGAAATCATTAGTCAGAGCCATCATTCGCTCCTATATCTTGTAGCGGATCTCGCAACCAATTTCGATATTCTTCAGCGTGTTGGTAACGCGTCATATCCGAGACATTTCTAGCCCAATGTAAAACTAAAGGTGACATCCAGTGCATCTGGCACAAAGCGGCAGTTAGCTCAAACGGTTGCAAGATCTCTTGTAAGGGATACTTATTATAGCCTGCAGCACCAAACGCCTCTTCTTTACCACCCGTGGTGATAACACTGCGCCAATGCTTACCCTTAAGTGCACTTTGCTCACCAAACGCAAAGCCCTTGCCTAATACTCGATCAAACCACTCCTTCAATAACGAAGGACAAGAATACATAAACAGAGGATGCTGGAACACAATCACATCGTACTGCAGAAGCAGTTCATGCTCATAAGGCACATCAATAAAGAAGTCAGGGTAGATGGCGTAGAGATCATGAACTTTGACATGACCGAGCGACTCTACCTTCTTAACCATCATCTGGTTAGCAATAGAGGTTTGCGGCTCTGGGTGCGCGTAGATGATCAACACCTTTGGCACGACTTTGTCTGTCGAGGGAGTATTACTCATTCCTTTGAAACATTCCTTTGAGGGCTAAACGGTGGCAAGGCCACAAGAATTTAAGCAAAAGTTATTAATATGTTATTGGCATCATAACGCAAATTGCATTGTGATCGACTTTTATCTGGTTTCAGCCTACTATGCAGGCGTCTGTTCACCTCTAATTTCTATGCTATTTCAATTATGATTATTTTCTCTGATATTCAATTGCTACGCGGCGGTAAGCCACTCCTCGACCAAGCATCTGCGACTTTTCACCCTGGCGACAAGATCGGTTTGGTTGGTAAAAACGGCTGTGGTAAATCTACGCTATTCGCCTTAATTAAGGACGAACTGTCTATTGATGCGGGTTCATTCAGTAAACCAGCCCATTGGGAAATGGCTTGGGTTGCTCAAGAAACACCTGCATTAGAAAGAACAGCAATTGAATACGTGATTGATGGCGACCGTGAATACCGCGGCCTTGAAGATCAACTAGAGAAAGCTGAACAAGCCGACAATGGCACATTGGTAGCAGAGATCCACGGCAAGATTGAAACCATTGGTGGTTACAGCATAAAGGCACGTGCTGCCGAGTTACTGGATGGCCTAGGCTTTAGCCAAGAACAAATGACATGGAACCTGACTCAATTCTCAGGTGGTTGGCGTATGCGTTTGAACCTAGCGCAAGCCCTACTGTGTCGCAGTGACCTACTGCTACTCGATGAGCCTACCAACCACTTGGATTTAGACGCAGTAATGTGGCTCGAGCGTTGGTTACAAAGCTACCCTGGCACGCTAGTGCTTATCTCGCACGATAGAGACTTCTTAGACCCTATCGTCAACCGCATCGTGCACGTTGAAAACCAACAGCTCAATGAGTACACGGGTAACTACTCATCGTTCGAAACCCAACGAGCGCAAAAACTGATTCTGCAACAAGCGATGTACCAAAAGCAGCAGAAACAGATGTCTCACATGCAGAGCTACATTGACCGTTTCCGTTACAAAGCTTCAAAGGCTCGCCAAGCGCAAAGCCGTATTAAAGCGCTAGAGAAAATGGAACAAGTGCTGCCTGCTCAGTTTGATAATCCATTCAGCTTTGAATTTAGAGAACCAGACGCACTACCAAACCCAATCATGATGATGGATGAAGTATCAGCGGGCTATGATGACAATCTGATTCTAGAGAAAATTCGCCTGAACCTAGTACCGGGTAGCCGTATTGGTCTACTTGGTCGAAATGGTGCTGGTAAATCAACACTGATTAAACTGCTTTCTGGCGAACTTAAACAGCAAGGCGGTGAACTGAGTTATTCGCAAGGCGTTAAGATTGGTTACTTTGCACAGCACCAGTTAGAAACGTTGCACCCAGAAGAAACACCGCTGCAGCACATGATGCAGATTGCCCCTAAACACACCGAGCAACAATTGCGTGATTACCTAGGTAGCTTCGGTTTCCAAGGTGAAAAAGCGCTCGATAAAGTGGCACCCTTCTCTGGTGGTGAAAAAGCGCGTTTAGTTCTGGCGCTACTGGTATGGCAAAAACCGAACCTGTTGCTACTCGATGAACCAACCAACCACTTGGATCTCGACATGCGTCAAGCGCTGACTTTTGCCCTGCAGACGTTTGAAGGCGCAATGGTTATCGTATCGCACGACCGTTACCTACTGCGTGCAACTACCGATGATTTATACCTTGTACACGACCGCCAAGTCGCACCGTTTGATGGTGACTTAAGCGATTACTACAAGTGGCTAACCGAGCAACAGAAAGTTGAGCGCAAAGAAGCACAAGCATTGGCACCAGCCAAAGACGGCGCCAACAGTGCAGCAGCGAAAAAAGAGCAGAAACGTAAAGAAGCCAAGTTCCGTAAACTGACGGCACCACTTCGTAAAAAGCTCACTCAATTTGAAAAGCAGATGGATAAATTAACGCAGGCTCTTGAAGAAGCTGAGCAAGAATTATCCGACACATCACTGTATGAAGCTGAAAATAAGGCTAAACTGAATAAAGTACTCGCTCTCCAAGCGAGCAGTAAGTCACAGCTAGAAGAAGTTGAAATGGATTGGATGTCCACTCAAGAAGAGCTTGAGCAGATGGAACAGGATATGGATAGCTTATGAGCCCAGAGCACGCCCCAATATCACTAACACTGGAACGACTATGGCAATTTAGCCTTCAGTATTACAGTGTGCGCGGTGTAAAGGATGCGTGCCTAGCTTTGCAAAACCAGTTCCACGGCAACGTCAATCTACTGCTGCTTCTCAAATGGCTTGATGAGCAGCAATTGTCTTTTGCTGAAGAGGAGTGGCACAAGGTTCAACAGTGCTTGAGCCGCTCTGAAACCCTGCTTCATAGCTATCGAGAGCTACGTAAACATCTCAAAGCACACGTTGTCGACTCTCTATACCGTGAAGCGCTAAAGTTTGAGTTACAGCTTGAAAAGCAACAACAGTCCGATCTGGTCGACTGTATAAACTCCCTACAGCTGTACGCTAACCAGCAATCACCGCTCACTTTTCAGTACTGTCGTTTATTAGGGGCTGAAAACCTCTACGACGCTTTTTCTGAACCAGCACCACAGCCCTAGCTCATTCTCTTTCCCTTTTATTCAATCAAGATCCAAGCTTAACCTTGATATTATTCAAACGGTTACCCATAGCCTGTTTTTGTATCTCGTATAAGTGAAGCCTTGCGCTTATGCCGAGAATCAACCAAGCTCAAATAAAAACGTGGGCGTTTCGTTACAAACTCAACACGTTATCAAAACCCGTAAAAGAAGCATGGATCGTTTTTATGACAATATTTACCGCAGCTGCTGGTCTCTCTAATCCGCACTTACAAACCTTAGTGCCACGGTTTATTCGAAAGCAGGCGCTGTTTCATCCTCACTGGCAAACCTTAGAAACACCCGATGGTGACTTTCTTGATCTTGCTTGGAGCGAATCACCAGACGGTGACACCTCAAATAAGAATGATCGCAGTAGCAAGCCGATATTCGTTCTATTCCACGGTTTAGAAGGTAGCTTTGAGAGCCCTTATGCCAATGGATTAATGAATGCGTTTGCTAAAGATGGTTGGTTGTCCGTGATGATGCACTTCAGAGGCTGCAGCGGAAAACCCAATCGCCTGGCTCGCGCTTACCATTCAGGTGAAGTCGAAGACGCGCGCTTTTTTCTAAGACACCTGCACGCCCAGTTTCCGAATAACCCTAAGGTTGCGGTTGGCATATCTTTAGGTGGAAACATGCTGGCGAACTATTTGGCTGAGTACGCAGACGACCCATTGCTGTCGGCGGCGACCATCGTATCTGCTCCTTTTGACTTAGCGTGTTGCTCTAGTCGTATTGAGCGTGGTTTCTCCAAGCTCTATAAGAAGTACCTGCTCAACTCTCTAAAATCGAATGCGCTAAAAAAGGTTAACCTGCTGCAGGAAAAACTTGGCATCACCGCTGAAGCCATCAAGAACATCACCAAACTGTATGAGTTTGATGAACGAATCACTGCGCCTCTGCACGGCTTCAAAAATGCACAAGATTATTATGCGCAATGTTCTGCTCTGCCTAAGCTCAATAAGATCAAACTACCGACTCAGATCATTCATGCCAAAGACGACCCTTTCATGACCGATGATGTGATCCCAAAATTTGTTCTGCCCGATAACATCGATTATCGACTGTTTCAAAAAGGCGGCCATGTTGGGTTTATTACTGGCAGTACACTCAAGCCAAGGTTTTGGTTAGAAGAAGCCTTGCCTGCCTACTATGAAAGTATCCAAGATTCGGCATAATGACCGAGCCTTAGTAAATAGAAGTAAAACAATACTAAGCACACGCATTTCTACATCAATAAACCTATTTATGAACATAAAAGAGAGAAGTATTTATGATCATCCCATGGCAAGACATTGCGCCAGAGACGCTGGAAAACCTCATCAAAGAGTTCGTGCTGCGTGAAGGCACAGACTACGGCGACGTAGAGGTTTCACTGCAAAACAAGATTGATCAAGTGAAACATCAATTAGCTTCAGGAGAAGTCAGCATTGTGTTTTCTGAGCTCCATGAAACCGTTGATATTCAAGTCACAAAACGCTTCTAAGCTGCGCTCATAAAGGAGCCGTGTTATAGTGGTAAACGATTGCTAACAAGTAAGTTACTCAAAAGACAAGGGTTGTCATGTCCGCTAAACATCCAATTATTGCGGTGACGGGTTCATCTGGAGCCGGCACCACCACCACCTCAGAAGCCTTCCGTAAAATGTTCAATATGATGGACGTGAAGGCAGCTTGGGTTGAAGGGGATAGTTTCCATCGCTTCACTCGCCCAGAGATGGATGTCGAGATCCGTAAAGCGCGCGAGCAAGGTAAGCACATCAGCTACTTTGGTCCACAAGCCAACGACTTTGGTGCGCTAGAAGAGTTCTTCCGTAAATACGGTAACGAAGGTACAGGCAAGGTACGTAGCTACCTGCACACGTTCGATGAAGCCGTTCCTTACAATCAAATGCCAGGCACCTTTACGCCATGGCAAGAGATCCCAGAAAATTCAGATGTGATGTTTTACGAAGGCCTGCACGGCGGTGTGGTTGATGGCGATATCAATGTTTCTCAACACGTCGACTTGCTGATCGGCATGGTACCTATCGTCAACTTAGAATGGATCCAGAAATTCGTTCGCGACACACGCGATCGTGGTCATTCTCGTGAAGCAGTAATGGACTCGATTGTTCGCTCGATGGATGATTACCTTAACTACATTACTCCTCAGTTTTCGCGTACTCACATCAACTTTCAGCGTGTTCCAACGGTAGACACATCAAACCCTCTCAACGCTAAAGGGATCCCAAGTTTAGACGAAAGCTTCGTTGTTATACGTTTGCGCGGCATCAAAAACGTCGATTTCCCTTACCTTTTAGCTATGATTGATGGCTCATTTATGTCTCGCCACAACACGCTTGTGGTACCAGGAGGGAAGATGAGTTTTGCTATGGAGCTCATTGTAAGGCCGATCCTACAACAACTCATCGAAACCGGAAAAATTGGTTAACAGAGCACCATTCTGGTTGATTACTTTTCATACCGTGATCATGTGCACAATTTTGCGTAAAAAATCGTAGCTTGGTCACGATTAAAATCAAGAAATAGTACCTGAAAAAGGATACTATTCTTAAACGAAACACAAGATAGCTTGCAGCGCTCAACGAGTGCTCTTATCCTACAAGTCAATCCAGGCTTAGCTAAAATACGGAAAGCGGCAAGCATACCCTGCAGAGGAAGTGAGATATTATGGTTCTAGGTAAACCTCAAACCGATCCAACATTAGAGTGGTTCCTTTCACACTGTCATATTCATAAGTACCCATCAAAAAGTACTTTGATTCATGCTGGTGAAAAGGCAGAAACCTTGTACTACATTGTTAAAGGTTCTGTGGCAGTTCTTATCAAAGACGAAGAAGGTAAGGAAATGATTCTTTCTTACCTAAACCAAGGCGACTTCATCGGTGAGCTAGGCTTATTCGAAGAAGACCAAGAGCGTACAGCTTGGGTTCGTGCAAAATCTCCTTGTGAAGTAGCTGAAATTTCTTTCAAGAAATTCCGTCAACTTATCCAAGTGAACCCAGACATCCTAATGCGTCTATCAGCGCAAATGGCAAACCGTCTACAAGTAACTAGCCAAAAAGTTGGTGACTTAGCGTTCCTTGACGTAACTGGTCGTATCGCACAAACGCTACTAAACCTAGCAAAACAACCAGATGCAATGACTCACCCTGACGGCATGCAAATCAAGATCACTCGCCAAGAGATTGGCCAGATCGTTGGTTGTTCTCGTGAGACAGTTGGTCGTATCTTGAAGATGCTAGAAGAGCAGAACCTAATTTCAGCACACGGTAAAACTATCGTGGTATATGGCACTCGTTAATCTCGATTAACTGAGCCTAAAATTTGAAAGCCACCAAATGCAAATTTGGTGGCTTTTTTGTTTTCTAAAGATCTACAAAGAAAATACGAATGAAACACCTACAGCTTCGAAGCGCAAACACTCTCGAAGCGAAGCCTATCTGCATCTTTAGGGTAAAGTCCGTACTCGTATCTTTCTTTAACCGTTAGTGCTTTCGAAGATCTTGTCAGCCGATGCTGCCACAAAACCGGTATAAAGCTCACCATTAGCCATCGCATAACGCTTAGCGAACTCATAGAAGCCGCCAGGAATCATCTCATTGCCTTCAACAAATGAAACTGGGACTTTGTCTGCCATTGTTGATGATTGCTCTAATAAGACCTCTGGAGAGCCTTTAACCTCACCGCCAGATGCATTGATCGTGAAGCCTGATTCGCTCAAATAATCATTCACTGCCTGCACTTCATCAAAAGCATCGAGTTGATTAACGCTCACTGTAAAGTGGTTGGCACCGTAACCATGAGCTGCGAGCCAAGACGCGTATTCACTCTCTTTTGCAAGCACTTGGAAATCTGCGAAGCTCAAGTCCCATAGACGACCACCAAACAAGAATTCATGGCCTTGAAGCTTGCTTACGTCGACTTGCTCAACCAATTTAGCAACGATCTGTTGTAAGTCACTTGAACACTCTTCGACCTTCAACTCACTAATGAACACTTTAGGTTGATTTGGATCTGGGTGCTCGTAATGCTTCGCGACTAGCTTCTTACTCTCAAACAAGTAATCGCCACACGCTTTATAACCTAGCTCAAGGAAAGGCTTAGCCAATGTTTCAATACCTAGCGGAGCAACATTGAAAGTACGCAGTGCAATGTGATCATTAATCAGAGCTTCGTCTTCTTTCAGCAAGTGATGTACTTTCTCAGCCGATGGACAAAGCCTGTGAATGTAATCGTCCCAAAGTGATTTAAAGAGTAGATCGGGCGTCATGGTGACTCCTTGTCAGAGGTTCTAGCAAGCTAGTAATTTGGATTAGAGAGGGAGAGGCTGGACACAGAGTCAGCAGCCATCAGCCTGTGACATACTTGTTCTATTATTATCTACCGCCCAATCTAGGTGTCGGACGTGATGGAAAAAGGAAGCGATAACACCACTTCCTTATTTCAAAGTTAACGAATGAGCCTAGTACCTTATAAGCCTAAGTCAAAAAAGCATTAAGCTTATAAAACCACGATCCATAAACCTGTGCTTCATAAATCTATGATTCATAAACCTGTAGTTCAGAAATTAAAGCTCAATACCCGGGCTAAACGTTGCTGGAAGTTGAGTTTCACCACCTTCCATTGAAGCCATAGGGTAAGCACAGTAGTCCGCGGCGTAGTAAGCACTTGGGCGTAGATTGCCCGAAGCCCCCGGGCCACCAAATGGTGCATCACCACTTGCGCCTGTTAGCTGGCGGTTACGGTTAACAATACCCGCACGGATATGGTCAACGAAGTATTCCCACTCTGAATCGTCTGTTGAAACTAAGCCTGCAGACAAACCAAAACGTGTGTCATTAGCCAGTTCAACCGCTTGCTCTAGTGACTGGTAACGAACCACTTGCAGTAATGGACCGAAGTACTCTTCATCTGGCAGTTCGGCAATGTTAGTTGCATCGATAATGCCCGGAGAAACAAACGCCGCTTGACCCGCTTTTGCTTCTACTAGGCTGACACCGCCTAACGATTGCAGATTAGCTTGCGCGTCCAGAATGAACTTAGCCGCCGCTTCAGAGATTTGTGGCCCCATGAAGGGTGCTGGCTCAGCGAATGGCTGATCAACACGAATCTTCAAGGTAGCAGCAACGAGCTTATCGAGCAGTTGATCGCCCTTCTCTCCAACAGGTACATACAAGCGACGTGCACATGTACAACGTTGGCCCGCACTGATGAAGGCCGACTGGATAATGGTATAAACCGTCGCGTCAGCATCACCAAATTGGTCAGTGATCACCATAGGGTTGTTGCCGCCCATCTCTAGCGCCAACATCTTGCCCGGTTGACCTGCGAATTGACGGTGAAGGATATGCCCCGTATTAGCACTACCTGTGAACAGCACGCCATCAAGACCTTTAGCATCGGCCAGTGCGATACCTGTCTCTTTAGCGCCTTGTACTAGGTTGATTACGCCAGCAGGAAGACCCGCTTCTTGCCATAATTTCATCGCAAACTCACCCGTCCAAGGTGTCTGCTCTGAAGGCTTAAATACCACGGTATTACCCGATAGCAGTGCAGGAACAATATGACCGTTAGGTAGGTGACCAGGGAAGTTATAAGGACCAAATACTGCCATCACGCCTAATGGACGGTGACGCAGTACAATCTGGTTGCCTGCCGCTTCACGAGAAGCTTCACCGGTACGCTCATGGTAAGCACGAATTGAAATAGCAATCTTGCCCGCCATTGCGCCCGCTTCAGTGCGAGTTTCCCAAATCGGTTTACCCGTCTCTTTCGCGATGATTTGCGCGATTTCTTCGCTGTTCTCTTTAACTTTCTCAGCAAAGTTCAACACGATCGCTTCACGCTCTGCAAAGCTCAGTTTTTTCCAAACCAAGAAGGCTTCACGAGCTGCTGCTACTGCAGATTCAACCTGTGCTGGTGTCGCGCTATCACCCTGCCACACTACTTCATTGTTGTATGGGCTTACTGATGTCATGGCGTCACCTTGACCTGCCACCCACTGTCCTGCTATCCACTGAGTCATACTTCTATCCTTAAAATCTTCGACAGATAATCGCCGCTCTTATTGAGCCAACATGCGAACGAATTCGCCTTCTTTTATTTCAAGAGCGCTTGCTACTTCAGATGATAAAATCACTGTGTCGCTTGCTTGGTCATACGCACCTTTCGCGGCTACTGCGCGGAAGTTCTCAAACGAGGTATTACCAATTAGGAAGTCTTTAGAGCTAGAGTGCTCTGCAATTTGAACCTGTGCTCGAATTGAGTGACGCACAGATTCGATGTTTCTTAGATCACACTCAACCGTTGGGCCTGCATCAAAGATGTCGACATAACCACGGTTGGTGAAACCTTCACGTTCCAGCAACTTAAGTGCAGGGCGCGTATTGTCATGTACCTCTCCGATCACCGCTTGAGCTTCTTTGCTCAGTAGGTTCACGTAGATAGGTAGCTTAGGCATTAGGTCAGCAATGAAGCCTTTCTTACCAATACCGGTTAGGTAATCGGCAAGCGTGAAGTCAATCGAGAAGAAATGTTCTTGCAGCCATTGCCAGAAAGGAGAATTGCCTTCCGCATCTGATACACCACGCATCTCAGCAAAGATCGTTTTTGAGAAACGCTCTGGGTGCTCAGCCATCAGTAGGAAACGACACTTAGACATCAGTCGACCGTTTAAGCCTTTGCGGTAATCAGGACGTAAGAACAGCGTACAAATCTCGCTGCACCCTGTGTAGTTGTTACCGAAAGTCAGCAGCTTCACCACGTTATTCACGCCAAGCTTTTGCGATGAGTGAACCACTTTACTGATGTGGTAAGAGTAAAACGGAACGTCCCAACCAATTGAAGCTTCAATGCCTGTGGTACCAGCAACTTCGCCAGTTTCAGCGTCGAAACCCACCATTAGATAGCCTTCATCACCGGGTTCGGTCACGTCTGCTTTCGCAAAGCTGTATTCAGAATGGGTAATTCGGTTAGTTAACAATTCTTCGTTAACCGGAAGAGATGTGAATCCATGACCTGATTCAACTGCACAGGTGTGCAGCGCATCGTAATCAGACAGTTTTATTGGGCGAACAACTAGCATCAATATTCCCTCCAGATGCAAAATAGGCCCAAAACCAGAAGCTTGGGCCTTTAGCAAAACGTCATGGGATCGCTCTAATGGCGATCATTCCTATGACGCCGCTTAGGCTAAACTAGCGTAGCGATTGCTTTGTCTAGTTTTGATAAGCCTTCTTCAATTTCTTGTGTAGTAATAACCAGTGATGGCGTAAAACGAACCACGTTTGCACCCGCAACCAGTACCATCAAGCCTTGTTCGCCTGCCGCTACTAATACGTCACGTGCACGTCCTTGCCACTCGTCATTTAGTGCAGCGCCTAACAATAGGCCTTTACCACGAACTTCACTGAATATTTGATATTTGTCATTAATCTTAGCTAAGCCGTCACGAAACAGCGCTTCACGCTCTTTTACGCCAGCTAAGGTTTCTGGTTGGCTAACGACGTCAACAACCGCTTCAGCAACGGCACACGCTAGTGGGTTACCGCCGTATGTTGAACCGTGCGTACCGACTTTTAGGTGTGTCGCGAGTTCAGTCGTTGTTAGCATCGCGCCGATAGGGAAACCACCACCGAGTGATTTTGCTGTACTTAAGATATCAGGTGTCACACCTAGGCCTTGATACGCATAAAAATTGCCCGTACGGCCATTACCTGTTTGCACTTCATCAAAAATAAGCAGCGCATTGTGCTTGTCACACAGCTCACGAACCGTGTTCACAAACTCAGAGGTTGGAGAGATGATGCCACCCTCACCTTGCAGAGGTTCCATCATGATTGCACATGTGCGATCAGAGATGTGCGCTTCTAGCGCGGCAATATCATTGTAAGGCAGGTGAGTTACATCGCCCGGTTTAGGACCGAAGCCGTCAGAATAAGCTTCTTGACCACCTACAGTTACAGTAAAGAAAGTACGACCATGGAAACCTTGTTTGAATGCAATGATTTCAGATTTCTCAGGGCCATGAACATCTGCCGCCCAACGACGAGCCAACTTCAATGCTGCTTCATTCGCTTCTGCGCCAGAGTTGGCAAAAAATACTTTTTCTGCAAAACATACGTCGGTTAGCTTCTTCGCTAGACGCAGTGCAGGTTCGTTAGTCATTACATTACTTAGGTGCCAAATCTTGTTTGCTTGCTCGGTAACAGCATTAACCATTGCTGGGTGACAGTGACCCAAACAGCTCACAGCGATACCGCCAGCAAAGTCGATATACTCTCGGCCTTGTTGGTCCCAAACGCGTGCGCCTTCCCCTTTTACCGGGATCATTTCCATTGGGTTATAACAAGGCACCATCACCTCATTAAAAAGACTACGTTCTACATTATTTTCCACTGTCATCGTACATTCCTTCTCGATACCGCAAGCTTCGCAAATAAGCGTAATGGTTCATAAGTGAGATAAAGATATTTTGTCCCGCCATAATCCCGCCGCAGCATTATATTTACATTTAATTAACCTTTTCAATAGTAGATTATTCTTTAGCCATCCCTAACAACCAGCTAAACGTCACTACCTATGACTATTTATGCATCAAACAATCTGTTTTATGAAGCTTTTTTTAACTAAACGTCTATCCATCAACAGCAAAGCCTTACTGGTACAGCGGTATAAGGGGTTCGAGAGGAAATAAGGCGAATAATATTGCATAGACTAAAAACTTAGCCTGAAGAGGGAGAAATGTTATAAAAAGTGATCGGCGTCAGAGGGATGAAGACGCGGCGCGCCCGAATTAAAACGCTTAACGAACGAGGTAATACGTTTAACTGGCTTATTTGAACGAATGAAAAGCCAAATTTAAACACTCAACGCGCTAAGAAGTTAGCAAGAAGCTGGTGTCCTTGCTCTGTTTTAATCGATTCAGGGTGAAATTGGACGGCATCAATCGGCAAGGTTTTGTGTTGATAACCCATGATCTCATCCATACTGCCATCTTCAAACTCTGTCCAAGAAGTGAGTTCAAAGCAATCAGGGAGCGTACCATTTTTCACCACTAAAGAGTGGTAACGAGTCACAGTCAGAGGATTATTGAGACCTTGAAAAACGCTCTTACCGTTATGACGGATCGGAGAGGTTTTACCATGCATCACTTGTCTGGCTCTCACCACTTCACCACCAAAGACTTGAGCAATGGCTTGATGACCAAGACACACACCTAAGATCGGCAGCTTACCAACGAAGTGTTCAATCACCTGCAGCGAAATTCCCGCATCATCGGGCGTACATGGGCCCGGCGAGATAACAAGATGGCTAGGATTTAGCGCTTCGATGCCCGCAATATCAATCTCATCGTTGCGAACAACTTTTACAGTTCCCCCTAACTCACAGAAATACTGATACAAGTTATAGGTAAAAGAGTCGTAGTTATCGATGATAAGTAACATGGGTCGAAATCGTTTGCTAAATACTAAAGGATTGGGAGATATAGGGGCGGTATTGTGCAATACTCATAGCGAAAGGCAAGTGGAAACTGCATTTCGCCAATAATTAAGGCCAACCTAAGTTGACCTTAATTGTTTACAGATAGCGTTAAGTTATCTGAATTGGCTTACTTGTATGGCAAGCCAATCTATTTGTGATTGAGCTACTTACGACGACGCCACATTGCTAAGCCAAATAGTGACATAAGAGCACCGAAGCCAAATGAACCGCCTACTCTTAGCTCAAGAACGGCAGGATCATGATCCGATGAACGGAAGTGATCTTGGTACTTAGGTAGGTCACCTTTGTACTCTTCGTTGTAGTCAAACAACGTCGACTCACCACCATTGATGTGCCAATCGGTAGCATCGACAACCCTATCTTTCAGGCTTTCGCTGGTCAGCAGGTGGTCTAGAGCGCCAACTTCATCATTGTATGAGTAGCTCCAGCTGTCTGGGTGCTTTTGAGCCACAGCATTGATATAACCGTAGTTCTTCGTAATCACCGCACCGCTATCACCAAACTGCTCAACACCATCAATGTAGGTATTACGAGCTGCTTTGATCTGCTTGCCGTATTTCTCTTCCGAGTAATCGGTTAGCACCAGCATTGGATCTTCCATGCCGTACGAGTTCATATCACCCAGAATCACTTTATGGCCTTTGATGCCGTCTAGCGCTTCACCTAATGCAACCGCCGCAGCAACACGGAAGTTCTCACATGAACCTTGCTTATCGGCATCAACGCCGCCTTGGCCGCCCTGCTCAATCGGAGCAGCATCTTCCCAACACTTAGAGCCTTTCGATTTAAAGTGGTTGATCGCTACGGTGAGTTTCTCTTTGGTGCCTTTAACTTTAAAGGTTGGCGCCAATGAGTCACGTTGGTAGTTCTTACCGTCTTCAATCACCTTGCCTGAATCGTCTAACACCTCTGGTGCTTGTTGGCTTGGCATCGCGATAACACGGCTGTCTTTAAGCTTAACCACCTTCTTACGGTAGATAACACCGGTTGTGATTACATCGGTACCAATCGAGTCCATCTCGTCGGTTACGCCGTCTTCGTTCGAGTCGACAGCCACAAAGGTATAACGGTCTTTCTTACGCTCAATGCGATCATTCAGTTGGTTTACAAGTTGCTGAATGGCAGAGCCTTCACCAAAGCCATTGTTCTCAATTTCCATCAAGCCAATGATGTCTGCATCTAAGCGAAGAATCGCGTTCACAATCTTCTCTTGCTGCATCTCAAACTCAGTGATGGTGTTCGCGCCACGGTTATTGCCGTGCTGATTCGCGTCGCCACCAAATGGAGAGTTGAAGTAGTTCAATACGTTGAAGGTCGCAATACGTAGGTCGCCTTCATCCATGTCTGGTTTGTCGGTACGCGGATCGTTACGCACATAGTTTTCAGCCGAGATCTGGTTAGTCGCAATTAAACGGTACTCACCGTAGCTGTAAGTCAGCACGCCTTCTAGGCCAACAATGGTGTCATCAATGCGGATGTAATCTTCTGTTGAACCATCTTGGTCGATATCAGTGCGGCCAAAATCTGGGTAGAAAGGGACTTGTCCATCAGCCGCTTTTTGATCGGTTTCAACGAAAAGACGGCGGTCTGCGTTGTCTTCAGTTTGCTGCTTCGCTTCGTCAGATCCCGCGGCGAAAAGCTGGTTCGGCTGCATGTTAATACGCTCATGCGCCAGTACCATGTTGTTACGACGACCTGCGTAGTCATAACCAAAGGTACGCGTCACACGCATATCAAGCGCTTCGGTTGTTTTCACCAACATGCCTTCGTAGCGTTCAAGCGTTGCAGCGAAGTTCTCGTCACTGTCTAGCACTTCAATCGCCGTAGCTTCAGGTGCCTGCTGCTCGCCCTGTTTTAGCCATTGGTTGTTTTCTACTTTCAGCTGAGTGTGGCTGTAGTATTCTTGAACCTTGCCTTTCACACACACTACATCACCGGCTACTAGCTCTGAGCTCGACTGGTTGGTATGAATAAATAGCCCCTCAGAAGTGCTTGAGTTGAAATCATCCTCAAGTGCTTGCAGGTAGAAGCCTTTAGTTAGGCCTGTTGTTACCGCACTTACCACACCTTTTACGAAATATTCATCGTCGGTGATGTACGGGTAGCCATCGATGAATGGCGATGTAGCGCCCTCACCTTGGATTTCTTGAATGGTGGTGAATACTGGGTCAGAGCCATCTTGTGTACAAGTGAACGCTTCTGGCAGTTCAACGCTGTCTAGTGAACCTAGGCCTTCAATGCTGTCTTTTGGTAGCGATACCCATTGTGAAGCATCAAACGTCGCAGAAGGTGTTTGTGTCGCACGAACCAAAGTAACATCTTTGCCCCAGTCCACATCGCCCATCAAACCAACAACATCATGTACCGAGCCGTCTGAATTCAAGATAGCCAGCGGGTCGTCACCATTATGATTGGCGATAGAGGCATTAATGATGTCAGCTTGAGCTTTAATCTCATCACTCGCACTAGAATGTGCGACCACGAGTACTTCACCGGGTGCTAAAACGTGTCCATCTAAAGGTAAAGTGGCACCCCATGATCCGTTGCCATTGGCAGATTTCGCCAATGAGTAACCATCTAAACTAATGCTGCTATCGCCACTATTGGCAATCTCAACCGCTTTGTTATAGCTGCCGCCTTCCACATATTGTGAAATAAACAAATCAGCGTGTGCGCTTGTAGTTAACAAGCTACCAATTGCCACTGCTAGCAATGAAGGTTTGTGTAAAAGAGCCATCCGTTTCACCTGAGTTCATCGAGTTATAGTCACTGCCATCTATGGGCAGTCATGTATTTTGTGGTAACTATCAGGTTTATTTATGAAAGGAATAAGTCAGTTGGCAAGAAAATGAGGAACTTATCACTTTGGAATCATCAATTGTTTGGCACGTTATATATTTCCAACATATATAGAAACGAGTGTAATTTTATAAAGCTTGAGGGTACCAAATAAGATCATCTGCACAGCATTACAGCGATGGATATGCTAGCTAAATACTGGGTAAATTATCAATTCAAACAAGGGGGTTTCGAGGAAGGCAAATGGAATGGGCATGAAAAAGCCCAAAGTAAACAACAGCTACTTTGGGCTCAAATTCTCAAGCGAGTTGTGTTAGTTCACCCTATGGGCGAGTAACAAAACCTACTGCTTCGTATGCTTTTTTCAGTGTCACTGCAGCACGTTCAGAGGCTTTTTCAGCACCGGCTTTCATTACTGCGTCCATGTAGGCACGGTCAGCACGGATACGGTGATATTCAGCTTGAATCGGCTCAAGCATCTCAACCAATGCTGCGCCTACGTCTTTCTTGAACGGACCGTACATTTCAACGCCTTGGTACTGCGCTTCGATCTCTTCGAACGTTTTACCTGTCGCTGCAGAGTACAGACCCATTAGGTTAGAGATACCCGCTTTGTTTTCCCAATCGTGAGCAATGCGTGGTGGTGTTTCTGCATCGGTTTGCGCTTTGTTGATCTTCTTGATGATCGACTTAGGTTCTTCTAGCAAAGTAATCACGTTCTTACGGTTGTCGTCTGACTTAGACATCTTCTTCGTCGCATCTTGCAGGCTCATTACACGTGCATTCACTGCTGGAATGTAAGGTTCTGGTACTTGGAAGATTGGCGTTTCAGGACCGTAGATGTTGTTGAAGCGAGTTGCGATATCACGCGCTAACTCTAAGTGTTGTTTCTGGTCGCTACCTACAGGCACTTGATGAGCACCGTAAAGCAGGATGTCTGCAGCCATCAACACTGGGTAGTCGTATAGGCCTACGTTTACGTCATTTGAGTGGCGTGCAGACTTATCTTTAAACTGAGTCATACGGCTCAGTTCACCCATTTGCGTGTAACAGTTAAGAAGCCAACCAAGTTGAGCATGCTCTGGTACGTGTGACTGAACAAATAGCGTGCTCTTCTTTGGATCAACACCGACAGCAAGACAGATTGCTAGTGCGTCTAGAGTCGCTTCATGCAGTGCTTTCGGATCTTGGCGAACCGTAATTGCGTGAAGGTCTACAACACAGTATTGGCAATCGTAATCATCTTGCATCTGTTGCCATTGACGTAGAGCACCCAAGTAGTTACCGATACTTAGTTCACCAGATGGTTGAACACCACTCAATACGATGGGCTTGCTCATGGTTTTAATTCCTTTGCTTATTCGCTAAGTTTATTGAACGCTTAGCTTCTTAACTTAAATATAGAAAAGCCGCACAGCTCTTCTGTACGGCTCATCCAGTGTACTCATTGATAAGTATTTTGCTAGTAGGTTAGCTAACTTTTGTCCGCTTTATGCTGAAACTAGAACGACATCTAGTAATTGCGCGACGTTATCCGCGACATAGTCAGGGTTTGATGCTGAAATCGGCTCGCCGTGGTTATAACCGTAAGTCAGACCAAACGAGTGACAACCTGCATTCTTAGCCGCTTTAATGTCGTTGCTTGAATCGCCAACCATCAACATCTCTTCCGCTTTTACATTGTGCTTTTCTAGCAACCAGTTCAGAGCGACTGGGTTCGGTTTTTTCTCTGGGAAAGAGTCGCCACCCAACACATCAACAAAGTACTTATCAATACCGTGTTGCGCCAGTACGTCTGGTACAAACTTCGATGGCTTGTTGGTAACCAGCGCCATAGTGAAGCCGGCTTTATCCAGCTCAGCCAGCGTCTCTTTAATCGATGGGTAAAGGTGACTTAGCTTGTGACCGCCCTGCTCATAGAAATCATCAAACAGGATGCGTGCTTTTTTCAGTAGCTCTGGCTCTAGGCTTGGGTCAACCGTCAAGTTACGGCTGAGTGAACGTCCGATAAGAACATCAGCACCATTACCTACGTAGTCGCGAACTTGTTCTTCGCTCACTGAAGGGAAACCCAACTCCTGACAAGCTTGGTCAGCAGCAACGGCCAAATCAGGCACGCTGTCTAACAAGGTTCCATCCAAATCAAAGGCGATCAGTTTTATTGAGCTTAATGACATCTTACTTTCCTATTTATTATGTTCGTCTTATGAGTTGAGCTATAAGACGTAAAAAAGGGGCAAATTAGCCCCTTAATATTCAATCTATCTGTAGTTTTACGATTATGCGTTTACTTTTGCAAGCTCTGCACGCATCTCATCAATCACTTCTTTGTAATCTGGTTGATTGAAGATAGCTGAACCCGCAACGAACATATCTGCGCCCGCTTCTGCGATTTCACGGATGTTATCAACCTTCACGCCGCCATCAATCTCAAGGCGAATGTCACGGCCTGACTCATCAATCAGCTTACGAACAGCACGTAGTTTATCTAGCGTGTGCGGAATGAAAGATTGACCGCCGAAGCCTGGGTTCACAGACATCAGTAGAATCATGTCTACTTTGTCTAGGATGTAATCTAAGCAAGAAAGCGGCGTTGCAGGGTTAAGAACCACACCCGCTTTACAGCCGTGCTCTTTGATTAGCTGTAGAGTGCGATCGATGTGCTCTGAAGCTTCAACGTGGAAGGTAATCATTGATGCGCCGGCTTTAGCAAACTCAGGCACGATGCTGTCTACTGGCTTAACCATAAGGTGAACATCGATAGGAGCCGTAATACCGTAGTCGCGCAGCGCTTTACAGATAGGCGCGCCAAAAGTCAGGTTAGGTACGTAGTGGTTGTCCATCACATCGAAGTGCACAACATCAGCACCAGCTGCGAGTACTTTTTCTACGTCTTCACCAAGACGAGCAAAATCTGCAGACAAAATCGATGGAGCGATTAGAAAATCTTTCATACCAAACCTCTTAAGAGTGAGTAAATTGCGAATATCACCGCCTTGTGACATCTCATATACAAATACAAGACTCAATTCCAAGACTATTTGGTGTGCAATTCTACCTAAGCAACTAAGCAGATCCTAGCAGTTCGAAAGATTAGTTTATGAAAGTACCCGTTGGTCACTCAATTTAATGAGTTCGAGGGTTATGTTGGCCGCTACAATTCTTCTGAAGCGTGTTGCTGGTTTTTCTCTTTATGAAAAAGTGCCAGTAACTCATCGACTTTATTGCGCCCTGCGCCATTACGGCTAATGGTGCGCTTAACCTTGACCACGTTCAGTTCTGCACCATGGTATAAACGGCGCGTTAAGGTGGTGTCATGGTTTGAGATCAAGACAGGGATGCCTCGTTCCATCGCTGCTTTTTCAGCAACATCCGCCAGTGCAGCTTGGTCATCTAAGCTAAAGCCATTACCTGCGTAAGAGGTAAAGTTTGCCGTGTTCGACAGTGGTGCGTATGGAGGATCGCAGTAAACCACACAGCCTTTGCGCGCGCGGCTAAAGGTTTCATGGTATCCCTCACAGACGAAGGTGGCTTTTTTCGCTTTCTCGGCAAAAAATTCCAGCTCAGCTTCTGGGAAGTAAGGTTTTTTATAAGAACCAAATGGAACGTTAAAACCGCCCTTCTTGTTGTAACGACATAGGCCATTGAAGCCAAATCGGTTCATATACAAGAAAGCCAATGAACGATACATGACGTTATCTGTACCATTGAACTCAGCGCGAATATCTAAGAAGGCTTCTTTACGGTTGTTCTCAGGACAGAACCAGCGCTTCGCTTCCGTGATATAAGTTTCAGGATCGGTTTTAAGCAGGTTGTACAGGTTGATAAGATCGGGATTGATATCTGCAAGCAGGTACTGTTCAAAGTCAGTATTCAGAAATACTGAGCCGGCACCGACAAACGGTTCTACCAATTTACGAGCAGGTGGCAGGTGACGTTGGATGTCTTCAACTAGGCCATATTTACCACCAGCCCATTTTAGAAAGGCACGCTGCTTTTTCATTTACTGCTCTATCTATCAACTCAAAAATAAGGCTGCGGAATGTAACATATTTTGAGGCTAAGCTCAGGGTTATTTCGCACGTTCTATCTCTCGATGCACTTGATTCATCGATTTTGCCCAAGGTTCCAACTGTTGAAGGGGTTTTGATAACGCACTTACCGCGTCTCTCGCCACTTGAATCGTTGGGTAATCTTGATAAGTGATAATAAACCACTTGGTGTCGTTGCGAAGTGTTGGGTAAATACGAACCTTGTTCTCAAGGTCATACTCTTCAATGAAAGACTGTACGTCGTCCAATGAGGTCATCGCACTCAACTGCAAAGTATAAGCTCGCGGAGAGATAGCTTGTAACTCTTCGCGAGAAAATGAGAATGTAATTTTCTTAGTCGGTGGCGTGGACTGTGTTAGGTCTGTTGCTTCATCGGCTGAAGGCTGTGACTCCACTTTGTCTGCATCTGATTGCGAACTCACCGCGGCACCTGTGTTTTCTTCAACAGCAGCATCAATCGCACTGGTATCGGCACTTTCAGGTTTATCATCAAGCAAGGCATCAACCACATCAGAGGTGATTACGACACGCTGCTGATCTTGTTCGACTTCTCCAACACTCGCGGTATCTTCAACGACAGTCGGTGGCAAAGATGAGCTGTCGTCATCAGCACCTTGATAACTCATGTCAGCTTCGGCTTCAGAATCGTCCATTCCGTCGATTCCAGCTTGCTCGGTACCACTTTCCACTTCAAAAGTTGGGATAGCTGTCTGTTCAATCGGAGCGATAAGAGATTGCGCTTTATCGTCAGGGGTTGGTTGACTGAACATCCACCAATAACCACCACCAATTAAAATCAACAGCAAGGCCACCACAATCGCGATATTGATGGGTGAGCCAATAATTGAGCGAATAATAATCCTTTTTTCCACTTTCAATTCTCCTAAAGCCATTAACTCACCGGGCAGAGGTTGCGCTTTATTAAACGCACGTCGCACGCAAGTTTCAGACTCATCATCAACATATCGAATCACCAGTGATTCAAAGAAATGTTCAGCTTCTGGTTGCGAAAGGTCATCGATCTCAAGATCGATAGGTTTGTGTTGTTGACCGTAGCTCAAACGCGTTAATAACGTATCTAAGTGGCCAGGTTCCGAGAAGAGAACGATATTGATCGTCCATTGAGGGTTTGATTGAGCTTCCAGTACCAACATCCATAATTCGGATACCAATAGCTCAGAAAGTCGTTGGGCATCATCAACGACGATAACCACATTACACGGTTCTCCATCCAGTAACCTTGTTAGGCTATCCGATAAAGAATCATGTTGATTAAACAGGGGATCAGAAACAATTTGGCTAAGAATGAGCGCACGGCGTTGTTGATCGTCTTGGCTTGGATGACAAAGCAGTAAACACTGATTTTTTTCTGTCGACCATGCTTCAAGATAACGCTGAGCCAACCAAGATCGGCCAGAGCCAGCTTTGCCCGCCACCGTCACAAGGTTTGAACCAAAGTTAGTCAAAAGCTGTAAGCGCTCTAGCAGCTCAACTTGAGATTCTAACTCTAATACTCTTAATTCATGAGCCAAACTCATTGGGGATCCCTACTGATAAGATCGATCAGTAAAACGCTTCAGTTGCCTAGAGTTTAGCTAGGCAACCTCACAACCAAATTTAAAGAGTACGGCAGAAATCGATCGCTTGTTTAATGATGTCTTGAGGCACATCAGCAACCACTTCAGCAGTACCAATACTTGTTGGTAATACCAAACGCAACTGACCAGACAGCACTTTTTTATCGCGCATCATGTGCTTCATAAAGTCTTCAAAAGACATGCTTTCTGGCGTATGGATTGGTAGTTTCGCATTCTTGAGTATAGAAATAATTCGCTCAAGTTGCTGCTGAGAGATCAGTCCCTGTAATTGAGCTGTTTTAGCTGCCATTACAGTGCCTGACGACACAGCTTCACCATGTAGCCAATTACCATAGCCTAGTTCTGCTTCAATCGCATGACCAAATGTATGACCTAGGTTCAATAACGCTCTGATTCCTGACTCTTTTTCATCTAGAGCCACCACTTCAGCCTTAATTGCACAACAACGAGCAATCGCGGTAATCAGTGCTTCTTCATCAAGTTGATAAAGTTTCTCTAGATTCTGCTCCAACCAATCAAAGAAGGCTTCATCGTAAATGATGCCGTATTTGATCACCTCAGCAATGCCCGCTGCAAACTCACGCTCTGGAAGCGTTGATAAACAGTTGGTATCGATGATCACAGATTTCGGTTGGTAAAAAGCGCCGATCATATTCTTACCAAGAGGATGGTTTACTGCGGTTTTACCACCAACAGAAGAGTCCACTTGAGAAAGAAGGGTCGTCGGGATTTGAATGAAATCAATACCGCGCTGGTAACAAGAGGCAGCAAAACCGACCAAGTCACCGATAACACCACCTCCTAAAGCAATCACCACCACATCGCGGCTGTAATTTCCTTCAAGCATGTAGCTCATCACTGAATTGAACGTTTCAAGGGTTTTGTACTGTTCACCGTCTGGCAGCTCGAGAAGAGATGTCTGACAGCCGACTTGATCCAATAGCGATAAAATTTTATCAGCATAAAGAGGCGCTACTGTCACATTACTGATAACAACAACTTTCTGCTTACCTGATAAAAAAGAAAGGTACGCCGGGTCTTCAAATAACCCGGCGCCAATAGAGATAGGGTAGCTACGCTCAGCTAGATTGACCGTAATCCGTTCCATGGGTTTGCTCTCCGAAAAAATGAACTTAACGTTCTTCTAGCATTTTTACGATCTGGTTGGCTACCACTTTTGCACTTTGGTCGTCAGTACGAACTGTGTAGTCCGCCACTTCTTCGTATAGTGCGTTGCGAGATACAGCTAGATCTTCTAGCACATCACGCGGGTTGTCTGTTTGAAGTAGAGGGCGTTTCTTGTCGCGGTTAGTGCGAGCAAGTTGCTTTTCAATTGTTGTCTCTAGGTATACAACAATGCCTCGTGCAGATAGACGGTTACGGTTTTCTTTGCTCAACACTGAACCACCACCTGTCGCAAGAACAATACCTTGTTCTTCTGTCAGATCATTGATTACAGATTCTTCGCGCTTACGGAAACCTTCTTCGCCCTCAACATCAAAAACCCATGCGATGTCTGCGCCAGTGCGCTCTTCGATCACAGTGTCAGAGTCTAGAAACTCCATATGAAGTTGGGAAGCTAGGTGTCTACCAATTGTACTTTTGCCGGCGCCCATTGGGCCAACAAGAAAAATATTGCGTTTCTCAGCCATGTTTTTAGCAGTAATTTACAACGTTAATTCAATGACATCGCCACAAGGTAGGTCAGTACAAGTACTGAAATTAAAAGGCCCGTGGCACCGATTCCTCACAGATAATTCGTGATAAGACCCGAAATTATCAAGGTTAGGTGCCACTAATGCAACTTTATTTTTAATCTAATTGTTCATTACTGAATCACAACTTTGGGTGTGACAAAAATAAGTAGTTCACTTTTACCCACATTTTCATAGCTGCGACGGAACAATGCGCCCAAAACTGGCAGGTCCCCCAACAGAGGAACTTTATCCACTGTACTGCTCACGCTGTGCTGAAATATCCCGCCAAGCACGACAGTTTCACCATTATTAACAAGCACTTGCGTACCTATTCTTTGCGTATCAATGGCGACCGCTTCACCGGTTCCAGTTTTTACCACTTGCCCTGGCCTATCTTGAGTCACGCTCAAATCCAATACCAAACGATTATCGGGCGTGATCTGCGGTGTCACCTTAAGACTCAACACGGCTTTCTTAAATGCAACCGACGTAGCACCACTTGAAGATGACTCTAAGTAAGGAATTTCAGTACCTTGCTCAATATAAGCCGGCTTTTTATTGGTGGTGATTAAGCGTGGACTAGAAATGATTTCAGCTTTTGACTCTTGTTGCAGTGCCGACAGTTCAAGATCGAGTAAGGTATCTGAACCCAGTTTGGCCACCTGAAACGCAATACTCGAGGCGTTCGGCGATGTTGCCCCTAAATTGACGTTGAGATAGTCATCAATCACGCTGCTGCCGCTATCGTCGTCATACGGCGTAATCGCTGATGGGTGGTTACCTTCGATTGAGCCACCAACGGTGAAGCTTCCGTTGGTTGAGGAAACGCCCCAGCGCACGCCAAGCTCATCAAGATTACCCTCAGTAACCGTGACAATACGTGCCTCTATCTGTACCTGCTTCACGGGAATGTCTAACGATTCAATGATGCCTCGGATCACGGCAATGTTTTCTTCCAATTCACGAATGAGCAGTGAGTTGGTGCGCTCATCAATGGTAATCGAACCACGATCGGACAACATGCTGACCGCACCTTCACCTCCAATCATGTCAGCGATGTCGGTGGCTTTAGCAAAGTTAATCTTGATGATTTCCGATTTAAGCTCCCCTAACTCCTCTTCTAAGCGCGATTTCTCTAACGCTTGTTGCTCTCGAAGGTCGAGCTCCGCTTTCGGCGCGACCAAGATAACATTGCCATCAACACGCTTATCCAAGCCTTTAACTTGCAAGATAATGTCGAGAACTTGCTGCCAAGGTACGCCATCTAAGCGTAACGTCAGGTTTCCGGCTACCGAATCAGACACCACGAGATTGAAGTCGTTGTAATCGGCAATCAGTTGCAGGACATTTCGTACCGGGATATCCTGGAAGTTAATCGATATCAGCTTGCCCTCTTTCTCTAGAACGCTTTTTTCTTTGGTCGCTTCATCGAGCACCGGTTTGCTGATCACCACCTCAATAAAGCGCCCCTTTAGGTTGTATTCATACTGATAGTCATTGCTAATCGTCGCTAGAAGCCGAGTGCTTGGTGTCTCTTTATAGACTTCAATGCCTTCAACCAAGGTAGCGAAATCCTTCACATCCAGCAGGTAGAGCTTGTCATCATCAACTTGAGTATTGATTAGCTCGATACTTAACCCTTCCTGAGCTCGTTGAACATCCACCACTGCTGTGCTGGTCGCCAGCTCAATAATGATGACGGCGTCTTTATCCTTATTGACCCTAAAATCAATATTCTCCAATTTGTTCGGTAAGCTCTCGGCATGGCTGAGCACGCTAACAACCAACATCACAGACACAGCAAAACCTTGTAGAGCCTTGCTCACTAATCCACTTATTCCTTTAATCATATTTACATCTCATATCCACATCATGTGACATTGGTTTACTTCAGAGCCAGCCTAACGTTGCGCTTATGCCAACAACCTAAGCCATCTGGAAGAGTTTCATTAATCTGAACGTATTGGCTCGTCACCTTAGTAACTCGGCCATTGTTTAAGCCGATAAACTGGCCTTTCTTGACGTTTACCACGTTGCCTTTGGGTGTTTGCACTAAGCCAAACACGCTTGAGCCACTGCCCATCACGCCTCTTAAACGAAGCTTACTCAGCGGGTACTTCTCTAACTTGCCATTACGAGAACGGGCGCTGGGTTGCCAACAGTCTTTCTTAACCAAGGGTTGGTTTTGCACAATGGCTTCTTTAGGCAGTTCAAAGGGAGGACGCAAAGATCGGCGCTGATAAGTCGCCGCCGTGAATTCAGTTGCTGGGACAAGTTGCTCGACATCTTTTCTCGCCTTGGCTTCAACCTGCGCCACAAAATCTTGCAGTGAGTCTTGATTAGCTTTGCAGCCTGACAACGCAAGCATCAATACGATTGAGTAAAACGCGCTATTGGGTTTCATCATTAACCTCCGATTTAAACTGGTAGGTATAAGCTCGAACCCTAAAGTGCAGCGTGCTACTTTCTTGACTGACTCGCTGCCAATTCACATCATCAAAGCTAATAATACGCGGCAGCTTGGCGATGGCAGCAGAGAAGTCACCAATCTCATGATAGTCACCTGTCAGCTCTATATTGAGAGGCAATCGATAGAGAAACTCCTTATTCTGCTTTTGCCCCCAATCGATTCGTGTGAAGGTCAGCGAGTTATCCAAGCCGAGCTCATTCACGGAGGCCAACATGCTCGCTAACTCCTTTTGAACGGGCAGCTGCTCTAATAGATAATCGTAGCGACTGGTTAGCTCATCCAACTGGCTCTGCAACTTAGGCAAGGCTGCAACCTTATTCGCCTTTATCCTCAAGGTCGTTTTTAAGGTCTGCTCCTGTTGCTTCATCTGTTTCAGTTCCTCGTCGAGCGGCAGCAGATACAGCCAAGTGCCAACACCTTGGATTAACACCATCATCACCAGAATCACGAGAAGCTGAGGCAACAATGGCCATTCGGTGATCTCATCAACATCGAGATCTTGCAAGCTCATCCTGTTTTGCCTACTAATCCTATTTTGAAGGTTAGCCATGATGCGCCCCCTTATCTTTTCTGCTCGCGGTTGTGTTTTCTAAAGACACAGGGCTAAACACAAAAGAGACCTTGAAGGTCTGAAACTCTTTATTGAAGCGCTTGCGGTTATGAACGATAGAGTGCATCTCGACCCCTTTCAAAGAATCTGAACGTTCGAGGTTGTCCAACATGGTGGCGAGACGAGCAGTGCTGTCGCTGATGCCCGACATTTCAATCTCCTGACCATTCATCTTTATCTTGTCGACATAGACACCCTCTGGAATCAGCTCCGGCATCAAGTTCATGAAGTCGGTGGTCTTATTACGGCCAAGCTGCAGCGACTCAACCACATCAAGTCGAGTCAGAATGGCTTTGTGTTCTTGCTCTGCGACTTTTAACGACTGAATTTGTCGGTCGAGCTCAGCAATGTACTGATTGAGGTAATTGAGGCGAGCTTGCTGCTTGGCTTGTTGATCGTGAAAATAGTGACCAACCGCCCATTGCCCTATAAGCGCAATGATGACGCCAAGAATGACCAGATGGATAAAACGCTTCTTGTGCTGAGCACGAATCTCATCACGCCACGGCAGCAGGTTAATTTGATGCAACATGCTTCTCTCCCTGCCACTTGAGCCCACTCATCGCCATACCCGCCGCGATACCAAAGTGTTGCCAGTCCATCGGCAGTCGGCGTCTCTTGGCGACCTTATTCTCAAATAAAGACAAAGGATTCAATGACTCGCAGCTCAACTGAAAATGGCGTTCTAGCTCTTCGGTTACCATAGGGATGCTGGCGCCCTCGCCCATCAACCAAATCCCTGAGATAGGTTGCTGCGCATTTCCCGATGAATAGAGCTGCAATTGACGCTTGAGCTTCTCAATCAGGTTAACAATGAATTGATGTGTCTCTTCCATAGTACCGAACACGCTCTCGATATCACTCGGGTCATCTGAGCTGCGAAGATCTTGAGTGCCAAAGGCGATGTCTTTATAGAAAGGCGCCGAATTCTGCGGGATAACCCCTAGCGAGGTTTGGTCGATTCCAACATCCACTAGCAACCAGTTTTTCTTATCGGGATACAGGCGCGAGGCCAATTGCCAGATATTAAGTAGCCCATGCGCCTGTGTATCCACCACCACAGGTTTGAAGCCAGCCTTGGTTAATGCATCCGCTCGGCTATCCACAACTTCTTTACGAGTGGCGTATACCTGATAACTGCTTGTCGAACCTTTACCAAATCGTTTGTCTTCCAGCTTTACAAAATCTAAACTCAGCTCCTCGATAGGAAAGGGAGATTGATGGGCGAAGGTTTGATAGATAGAAAACTCTTTTTCTCTGTCTTCTAACTCACTCTCTATTTGCAGTACTTTGCTGATCACCGTGTTATCAGGTACCGAAATGGCGACGTTGCGACAGCCAAAAGGCAGTCCTTTCCTAAGTTCTTTAAGTTTCTTAACAGTTTTCTGATACTCCAAAGTATGGTTAGCTGTAAAAATGTCGTCCGAAATCGGCAGCTCTTTGTATCCCACTAGGGCATACAACTCCCCCACGGGTTTTAGTACCACGGCTTTGATGCTGTGATGATTTATATCTATACCTGTAATTAATGATGAACCCATGTGACCTAGCTCCTGAAGTGCCAAGCATTTCGTTGATTATCTAGGGGTTGTGATTATTAGTTAAATAAGCGTTAATAAACGAAAGCTAAGTTTTTAGCCTAGAGTACAAGGGTTTGCTGCTTATCAGCCTTAACTAATCAGGGATTATCCGGTGAAGTTCATAAAGCGATTATTCATATTTACATTGATTTGCATGATTCTTGGAGTCAGTACAATTTTCGGGTTTTATTTTTACGTAAAACCAGAGTTGCCTGATGTTGCCACTTTGCGCGACGTAGAACTCCAAACGCCGATGCAAGTCTTCAGTCAAGACGGTAAGCTGATCTCTCAATTTGGTGAAAAGCGTCGTAATCCAGTCACTTATGACGAGATTCCTCGCCACTTAGTTGAGGCTCTGATTGCCACCGAAGATAGCCGTTTCTATGAACACCCAGGTATTGACCCAATCGGTATCACACGTGCAGCACTCGTGGTTGCAATGTCGGGTTCAGCCAAACAAGGTGCTAGTACCATTACTCAGCAGCTTGCGCGTAACTTCTTCTTATCTAATGAGAAAAAGATTATGCGTAAGATCAAAGAGATCTTCATTGCGATCCACATTGAGCAACTTCTTAGTAAAGAAGAGATCATGGAGCTTTACGTCAACAAGATCTTCCTTGGTCACCGTTCGTATGGTTTTGGCGCGGCAGCACGTGTTTACTTCGGTAAAGATCTTCCTGATCTCACGCTGAGTGAAATTGCGACCCTTGCGGGTATGCCAAAAGCACCTTCGACAATGAACCCTATTTACTCTGTTGAGCGCGCGACTAACCGTCGTAACGTCGTATTGCGTCGTATGTTAGACGAGCAATACATCACTCAAGCAGAGTTCGATGACGCTCGTAGCGAAGAACTTATCTCGAAATACCACGGTGCAGAGATCGAACTGAGCGCGCCGTATGTTGCAGAAGTTGCACGTGCTTGGATGGTGGAACGCTACGGTGAAGAAGCTTATACATCAGGCATGAAGGTCTACACGACTGTTGATTCGAAACTGCAAAAAGCAGCGAACCAAGCCGCAATTAAGAACCTACTTGGCTACGATGAGCGTCATGGCTACCGTGGCGCTGAAAAAGTATTGTGGCAGACTGCGCAATCAGCGTGGGATCAAGAACAAATCGTTAAACACCTTAAGTCTCAACCAACCTATGGTGACCTAGTCCCTGCTGTTGTTACCGCAGTTAATTCGAAAAGTGCGCAAATTTGGGTTAAGAACCAAGGTAAAGGCACTATCGAATGGCAAGGTATGAACTGGGCACGCAAATTCCTAACGGATAACCGCCAAGGACCAGCGCCTTCTCAAGCAAAAGAGATTCTAGCTGTTGGTGAACAAATCTGGGTTCGCCATGAAGCCGTTACAGGCGATGAAGTCTCTGAAGAGCCGACAGAAGAGTCAGCGACTGCAGAATCAGAAACACCAGTTGTATGGCGACTTAGCCAAGTACCGAATGCGAACACCGCATTTGTTGCAATGAATCCGAACAACGGCGCTGTGTTGTCGATGGTGGGTGGCTTTAACTTCGTACACAACAAGTTCAACCGTGCAACGCAATCTATTCGTCAGGTGGGTTCTGGTATCAAACCATTTATCTACTCAGCAGCGATTGAGAAAGGCTTAACGCTAGCCTCACTGATCAACGATGCACCGATTAACCAATGGGATAAGAGCCAAGGTACCGCATGGCGACCAAAGAACTCGCCACCGACTTACGTGGGTCCAACTCGTTTACGTATTGGCTTAGCTCAGTCTAAAAACGTAATGGCGGTACGTGTACTGCGCGAAGTAGGTCTAGATGATACTCGTAACTACCTAACTCGATTTGGCTTTGATATTGATGAAGTTCCGCGCTCTGAAACCATTGCTCTGGGTGCGGGTAGCTTAACGCCAATGAAAGTAGCTCAAGGTTACTCAGTATTCGCTAATGGCGGCTACTACGTTGAACCTTTCTACATCAGCCGCATTGAGACACCATTTGGTGAGACTGAATTTGAAGCGACACCAAAAGTGGTTTGTAAAGACGATTGCCAACAGCAAATGACCTCAGACCCAATGGCTGATGAGTTTGCAGAGCAAGATGTGGATGCCAAAGTACAATACGCACCTCAAGTTATCTCTGAACAGAACGCATTCCTTGTTCGTGAAATGATGTACAGCAACATCTGGGGTGGCGGTGATTGGAGCGCTGGCACTGGTTGGAACGGTACTGGTTGGCGTGCACAACCGTTGAAGCGTCGTGACATTGGCGGAAAAACGGGTACCACCAACGATTCTAAAGATACTTGGTACAGCGGCTACGGCCCTGGCATGGTGGCTACGGTATGGGTTGGTTTTGATAACCACAACCGAAACCTAGGCCGTACTAAAGCGAACTCGAACCTTGGTAAAAATCAGATTACTGGTGCAGAAGCTGGCGCGAAAACAGCAGAACCTGCATGGGTTGATTTTATGGGTACGGCGTTAGCGGGTGTTCCTGCTGAGCGTAAAGAAATTCCGGAGAACATCGTCCGTGTTCGAATCGACCGTGAAACTGGCTTACTGACCAACAAGTTCGATAGCTCATCAATGTTCGAGTACTTCGAGAAAGGCACAGAGCCAACCGAGTACATCACTGAACGTTTCAATGATGACATCTACTCAACCTCATCAGGTGAAGCAGTAGAAGAACTGTTCTAACTAAGGTTTGTAGAACCTAGTAACATGAACCAACAAACTAGTAACATGAACCAACAAAAAGGGTTGATATGAATTCATATCAACCCTTTTTATATATCTATATCTGACCAGACTAGGCTCTAAATTCAAGCGCTAAGCCGTCTTCTCCAGTTGAGTTCGAATCGTCTCAGCCAATTGCTCAAAACGCCCCTTTAGCGGAGAGCCCGGTCGGTAGGCAACAACAATGCGACGTGAAGGTGTTGGATTCACCGCTGGCACGTAACACACGCCATCTTTCTGTTTTTCCTTTGGAACCGATAACTGAGGTAACAAGGTAATACCCGCCCCTGCCGCTACCATGTTACGCAGCGTTTCTAAGCTGGTTGCCTTAAAGCGCTCATCATCTTTGGCGCCCGCAGCAAAACAGAAGCCCAAGGCTTGGTCTCTCAAACAGTGACCGTCACCTAGCGCAAGTACGGTTTGTCCATTTAGCTGCAGCATATCGACAGTGTCTTGTTGAGCCCACTCGTGGTCACATGGAACGGCAACACTTAACGGCTCGTCATACACATCGATCTCTTTGAACACCGCCGTTTCATCAACCGCAGCCAGTACTAAGCAATCAAGCTTGCCATCTTCAAGTTGGCTCACTAACTGATGGGTCTGAGCTTCATGCAGGTAAAGCTCAAGATCTGGGAAGCTCTCTTTAAGATGAGGAACAATCTTAGGCAAGATGTAAGGACCCACGGTTGGAATAAAACCAATGTGCATTGGCCCCGTCATCGCTTCACCGTGTCCACTCGCCATATCTTTAAAAGTTTTCACTTCATTGAGAATACGCTTGGCTTGTTCAACAAGTTGTAACCCTGATTCTGTAAATATCACCTTCCTTGGACTACGCTCGGTTAACTGAAGTCCAATTTCATCTTCGAGTTTGCGTATTTGACCGCTTAGTGTCGGCTGACTGACAAAGCACGCTTCTGCCGCTTTTCGGAAGTGTTTATGCTCTGCGAGCGCCACCAAGTATTCAAAGTCACGAATATTCATGATCAGTCTCTTACCTCAGGTTTTAATAAGAACAAGGGGTTTCATAGAAACATTTAAAAGAAAAATGCTCTTGATAGAATTTACCTATCAAAACCATAACATCAAACGATTAGAGCTATCAAAGAATTTATCTAATAATGGGCTCAACAAAACGAAACAGAGCAACGAAAAACGTTAAGCTCTAATAGAACAAAATTAAAAATACTATTTAAGGAAATCAATATGTTTGCATCTAAAGAAGGTCAATCAATCCCTCAAGTAACATTCCCAACTCGCCAAGGTGATGCATGGGTTAACGTAACTACTGAAGAGCTTTTCAAAGACAAGACAGTTATCGTATTCAGCCTACCAGGTGCGTTTACTCCAACATGTTCTTCAAGCCACCTACCTCGTTACAACGAACTACATTCAGTGTTCAAAGAAAACGGCGTTGATGACATCCTTTGTGTTTCTGTAAACGACACGTTCGTAATGAACGCATGGAAAGCAGACCAAGAAGCGGAAAACATCACATTCATCCCTGATGGTAACGGTGATTTCACAGACGGCATGGGTATGCTAGTTGAGAAAAACGACATCGGCTTCGGCAAACGTTCATGGCGCTACAGCATGCTGGTTAAAAACGGCGTGGTAGAAAAAATGTTCATCGAAGAAGACGTACCAGGCGACCCGTTCAAGGTTTCTGATGCAGACACTATGCTGAACTACCTTGCTCCTGAGCACAAAGAGCAAGAGTCAATCACAGTATTCACTAAGCCAGGCTGTCCTTTCTGTATGAAAGCAAAACAGAACCTAATCGACAAAGGTCTGAACTACGAAGAAGTGGTTCTAGGTAAAGATGCAACAACAGTAAGCCTACGTGCAATCTCTGGTCGCACTACCGTTCCTCAAGTATTCATCGGTGGCAAACACATCGGTGGTAGTGAAGAACTAGAAACTTTCCTAGGCTAATCGCTTCATCGCCGATATAGGCTTAGAAGTATCAGCTAACCCACCCTCTTGTGGGTTAGCTATTCCAAACACTCTTATCTGAGTTTTGGGAAAAAGAATATAGCTGGTGACTCGCCTGTCTTTTACTAACCTATAGTTAGCAATAAAAGCAGAGTCACAAGCTAAACCTAATAAAACAGAATCACAAAACTGACCCGCAATCCTGACTCTCAAAAAATCATCAGAGTTGGAGGGGTTCGTTCAAACCAAATTTAGCCATTGCGAGAAAATTATTATGAAACAAGTCAATGTAGATGTAGCAGTTATCGGGGGCGGTACGGCAGGTTTAGGTTCTTACCGCGCTGCAAAAGCACACACTGACAGTGTCGTGATGATTGAAGGTGGCCCTTACGGTACAACCTGTGCTCGTGTTGGTTGTATGCCATCTAAACTGCTTATTGCAGCTGCGGAAAGCGTACACCAAATAGAGAAAGCTCCGGCTTTTGGCGTTCACCCACAAGGTGATATCGTGATTAACGGCCGTGAAGTGATGGACCGAGTGAAGTTTGAGCGTGACCGTTTTGTTGGTTTTGTTTTAGAAGGTGTTGATGAAATCCCAGAGCAAGACAAGATCTCTGGCTACGCAAAGTTCTTAGATGACAACACACTACAAATTGATGACCACACGGTTGTCACCGCTAAGCGTATTGTTATCGCGACCGGTTCTCGCCCTGCATACCCTGCCGTTTGGAATGAGCTTGGCGATCGCCTGATCATTAACGACGACGTGTTCAGCTGGGATGATTTACCAGAATCGGTTGCGGTATTTGGCCCTGGTGTTATTGGTCTTGAGCTTGGTCAGTCACTGCACCGCTTAGGTGTGAAGACCAAACTGTTCGGTTTGGGTGGTCAAGTTGGCCCAGTAACTGATCCAGAGATCATGGCTTATGCAGATAAAGCTTTCAATGAAGAGTTCTATCTCGATGCCGACGTGAAAATCGAAAGCATGAAGCGCATTACCACTGAATCGGGTGAGCCACGTGTCGAAATCCAGTTCATCAATAAACAAGGTGAATTAGAAACTAACGTCGTTGAATACGTACTAGCAGCAACAGGTCGTCGCCCTAACACTGACAAGCTTGGCTTAGAGAATACCTCTCTAGAGCTTGATGAACGTGGTGTGCCAATCGCAGACCACTACACGCTACAAACATCACTACCATCAATATTTATCGCTGGTGATGCGAGTAACCAACTGCCTCTACTGCATGAAGCAGCAGACCAAGCTCGTATTGCGGGTGACAATGCAGGTCGCTTCCCAGAGATTCGTGCAGGCCTACGCCGCTCTAAAATCTCGGCAGTATTCTCTGACCCGCAAATCGCGATGGTTGGTGAAACCTACAAAGAGATCACCACACGCTTGGGCACATGTGGCTGTTTCGCAACGGGTGAAGTGTCTTTCGAAAACCAAGGTCGTTCACGAGTGATGCTTCGCAACAAAGGTATTCTGCACGTATACGGCGAGCAAGGCACAGGCCGCTTCCTTGGTGCTGAGATGATGGGACCAAACGCAGAACACTTGGCTCACTTATTAGCATGGGCACACCAGAACAAGATGACGGTTTCTGAGATGCTAGACATGCCGTTCTACCACCCAGTAATCGAAGAGGGTGTACGAACTGCCCTACGTGACCTGAATGCGAAACTGCACCTAGGCCCAGAGATGGTGAAACACTGCCTAGATTGTGGCCCTGGTTGTTAAATTATTGATATTTAATATAAATAGCTTACCTTTGGTAAGCTATTTTTCTATTTACCCACATATTTCATAATGTTTTCCACACCAAGTATGATTAAAGTCACTTGGTTACTTTTAGATACATTTCGACACTTCCATTCATCCCCTTGCATACCTCTATAATAGTAACTCATCGAAAGGTGACCTTTATTCCATAAAGGGAATTTTCAGCAATTTACTACAACTAAAATGTTCACAAGGAAGATGTAATGTTCAAACAAAGTTTGCTAGCAGCAACCATTACTTTGGCTTTAATTGGGTGCGGCTCAGACTCCAATTCAGGATCAAGCGAGGAAACTATAACCTCATACCAATTTATTGATTCTGCTGTTGAAGGGTTATCATACACAACAAGCTCAGGGTTAAATGGAGTAACGGATTCAGAAGGGAATTTCAACGCCCTCCCGAACGATTCAGTCACCTTTTATATTGGTGGTCCTGATGGTGTAAAAGTAGGAGCAGCTTCAGTGCAAGAAGTAGTAACACCGTTTGAAGCAGCTGGTAAATACAACAGAGCGATAAACTTAGCGGTTCTACTCCAGTCTGTTAATAACCAATTTGGTAGTTCCGGAAGCGGCGTTTTAACTATCCCGGAAAAGCTACAAGACAGAGACGATCAGCAAGTTGCTGATGCGTTAGTCAACCTTAGACTCGACAATATCAGCAGTGTTGAGACTTTTTTAACTGAGATTGGCGTTGCTTCCACGAACATAGTGACTGACGCTGAAGCTATCGCACATATGTCTGATTCTTTTGGTGAAATGGTGCGTGGAGACGTTGATACCAACAACCCGTTCGCACAAGGTGGTCATAAACACGTACGCTATATCGATGTTACTCAGTATAAAATCGCTACAGACTTAGACCCACAAACATTTACCTACGTACATGCAGATAAAACCCTGCCAATCGAGCTCTTTGAAAAAACTCGTGGCATGACATCTATGGACTTCACTTTAGATTCAGAAAACGTAGTTATGCTTGCTGGCTCAAACGACACATCCCTTTCGGAAAGCAGAGCTGAAGATTATTTAAACTGCCTCGCGGCAGGCCATAACTTTGTTGATAAAAGCTGTGATGGAATCCCCGACGAAAATTATTCGATCATTAAAAATGGGACATTCGCTTACCAACTGCAAGACCCTGAAGGTGTTCAAGAAACCAACGAACCATTTCCTTGGGATGAGTTCAATTTTGGTCCATTCCAAGCAAGCACTATTAGTGAGTTAAATCACTTCAATGAACGAGTTCGAGACGATAAAGATGATGCATGGCAGCGTGAAGTTATCTCAGGAGCTTACGACCCGATTACTGGCATCTACACAGAGATTACTAACAAAACAGAGTTAAATGGAGATAGCTGTGATCTATCGCCATCAAGTTGCACCGATAGCCGAAACACTCAGTTAGTCGCATTCTATTATCCTGTAGATGAGGCTGGAGGTGAGCGCTACGTAAACTTTGAAGGTGAATGGGTTAACACTCAGATTTGCGCAGACAACTCCGTAGCGAAGGAAAGCTACTCTTTCTCAGAATCCAATGTCACCATCAGCGGTTCGGAATGTCAAAATGGAACCGCACAAGACAATACCCATGACGAACCATACACCTATGAAGATTTAGCTAACATCGATTATTGGTGGTTCAACCAAACAGGTCGACAATCTCAGGCAACCCTTACAGAGTTGAACACGGTCGTGCGCTTCTGTGATCAAGATGACTATGTTCAGGGTGACGTGTGCTCTGACAATAAAGAGTATTTCGTCAAATGGGAATACCAACCTGCTGGGACAGACTGGGATCAAGGCTTGTTAATCCGTACGAAGAAATCTAAGTCGGGTCAAGTTGTTGGTCGTAGCATAATGCAAAAAGTATCTAGCTAACTGTTTCAGAATTAGTCATATAAAAAAGCCTCGCATAACAGCGAGGCTTTTCATTGAACTAAGAATGACTTAACAACAGCTGTTTTTCTCAGCAGCAATCACAGAGATCTCAACAAGTAGCGCTTCGCGAGCCATGTCGCCAGTCACACATGCGCGAGCTGGAGCGTAACCTTCTGGTACCCATGCATCCCACACTGCATTCATTTCTTGGAAGTCTTTCATGTCTTTCAAGTAAATCGTTGCTGACAGCATGTGCTCTTTGTCGCTGCCTGCTTGCTCAAGTAGCGCTTCTACTTTATCTAACATGGTTTGAGTTTGTTCAGTGATGTCTTTAGTTGCATCAGCACAAACTTGGCCACATAGGTAGATAGTACCGTTGTGTTTAACAATACGGCTCATACGTTGCTTGGTTTCTTGGCGCTCAATCATCGACTTTCTCTCTCTGTGTCACCGTGATCCAATATCTTGTGACGTGTTATTATCAGGGCAACAAGCATAACGCGAATCAAACCCAAGATGACATGCATTCATTGCAATAAAAGTGAAAAAATCCGTAACAAACTCGGTCGCTGCCAGCGTTGCATGAATCAGCTGATGGTGTTGTCGATTTTGAGTTGGGGAGTATGGTGGCTGTTTTTCAGAGAAGACCCAAAAACCATCAATGCCATCGCATTGATGATGGCCGCTTTCGCGTTCAGTGGCTTGCTGTCGTTGCATTGGGTCATGAAGTTTGTGGTGCTACCGTTAAAGGGCAAAAAACGTTAGCTGGAAGTCTTTATTGGATAAAGAGTAGTGATTAGAGACAGGGCTAAACAATCCGATAATTCATCATAATTTTCGAGCTATTATCATTTCCCAAACAGCAGATAGAAAAAAGCCCCAGAACCAATCGATTCTAGGGCTTTCTTAGAAAATTCTAAGAAAAAGCAGTGGTACTTTAATAGACCGGGCTTTTCTTAGTTTGTTCCCAAAAAAGATCATATTTTTGATCTTTTTTTTAGGGGCTATAAAATCAATGCCTTATGCAACATTAACCTTAGCAATGATCTGCTCTACCAAGTTCACTTCCAACGCCACTTCATCACATGCATGTTGACGAGGACACTGGTCACAATCTTTCAGCACCTTCTCAGGCAGCAGAGATTTCGATGTAGGTAAGAAATCATGCTTCATGAAGAACTCTGGTGTACGAGTCAGTACAAACACCTTCTTGATGGCCATTTGTCGCGCTTTCTCAACCAAGTGCTGCACAATTGCAGTACCCTGACCTTGACCTTGCCAGCCAGCTTCAACGCCCAGTGAACGTATTTCTGCTAAGCCCGAGTCATACACATAGAGTGATGCACAACCTGTCACCTCACCATGATGCTCTGCGACCGCAAACGAGCCAATATCACGCACCAGTTCATTACGAGAACGAGGTAAGTTTTCACCCATGTTCGCCCAGTAAGCGACCATGCCTTCCAACGCTTCAATATCAGTCAGACGAGCAGGACGAACCTTGACGATGGAAGTGTCACGCTGTGATAAACGTTTCTCAGCTTGGTCAACCGCGTAAGCCACTTGTTGTGGAGATACACCGCCTAGCGCGCTACGTTTTTCAAGACACGATTCAATGGTCAGGATGTCATACACATCCTCTTCAATCACCTCAGAGAACTCTTTCATCTCCGCGATGGTTAATTCTTCTAATGCGCAGCCTTTGGCAATCGCCGCCACTACTGTTACACCAACAATATGGTGAGCTTCACGGAAAGGAATGCCTTTCGCTACTAGGTAATCAGCCAGTTCAGTTGAGTTTGCATAGCCTTGCTTCGCCGCTTCAAGTGTACGTTCGCCGTTCACTTTAATGCCGTCAAAACAGAGCGCTGCCATTTCCATACAGTCATTCCAAGTATCTAAAGCGTCGAATAGACCTTCTTTATCTTCTTGCATGTCTTTGTTGTACGCCAAAGGCAGAGCTTTTACTGTCATCATCATTGCCGCTAATGAACCGTATACACGGCCAGTTTTGCCACGGATAAGTTCTAGCGCATCTGGGTTTTTCTTTTGTGGCATCAGAGATGAACCTGACGTCACGGTATCCGCTAACTCGATGAAGTTTGATTCACCTGAGTTGTAGAAAATCATATCTTCTGCAAGACGCGAAAGGTGAAGCATAGAGATAGAAGCAATCGACATTAGCTCCATCACATGGTCACGGTCAGAAACTGAATCTAGAGAGTTGCGCGTTGCACGACGGAAACCTAAGTTGTGAGCTAACTCTTCACGGTCCATCGGGTAAGCTGTTCCTGCAAGGGCACCAGAACCCAGCGGACATGTATCTAGACGCTTAATCGCATCATTCAAACGTGAATAGTCACGCTCAAGCATTTCAACGTAAGCCAAGCACCAGTGAGCAAAAGTTACCGGCTGAGCACGTTGTAAGTGAGTGTAGCCAGGCAGCACGGTTTCTTGATGCTGAGAAGCAACGTTCACCATTTGGCTTTGTAGGCGATCCAGTGCCAGTAGCAGTTGGTTACCTTGCTGACGACACCATAGTTTCAGGTCGGTCGCCACTTGGTCGTTACGAGAACGGCCAGTGTGAAGTTTTTTGCCCAAGTCACCGACTTTGCCGATAAGTTGCTGCTCAACCCAGCTGTGAATATCTTCTGCATCAGAACGTAGAATCTGTTCAGGATCTTCCATCACCTCAAGTTTTAGCTCATTCAGTGCTAACTCAAGCTTCTGTTGCTCTTCTTCTGTTAATACGTTGACCGACAGTAGAGCTTTAGACCAGGCAATTGAGCCCACAATGTCTTGCTCAGCCAATCGGTAATCAAAACGAAGAGAATCGTTAAAATCTTTGAACCGGGTGTCTGCTGCTTGGGTAAATCTACCGCCCCATAATGCCATTGTGTATCTCCTAATTGCACAGTGCTCACTGTTTTTGCAAATGATAATTCTGATTAAGATTCAGTATTTTTCTGATGGTTTAAACTTACGGCAATTCAAAATGAAAATAAAGTATTAATTCATTATTTTCACATATTTATTCACCAACAGTTCAATCCATTGATTATTTTTAGCGTGGAGCGCGAATTATATGACATCCGATAGGAAAAACCGAAGCTGATTTATTAGGCAAATAGAAAGTAAAAAGCCCACTCACTAATCAATAGTGAATGGGCTTTGCATAATAATGTCTGTTTACTGGCCTTCAACCTTTCGCTAAAGGCAAGCTCGCTAACTCATTGTTAGGATTACTTTTGGCTATTCAAAGCACGGATACGGCTTGATAGCGAGTAAAGGCGAATGAAGCCTTCAGCGTGGCTTTGGTCGTAAACTTCATCTTCACCAAAGGTTGCAAACTCTTCTGAGTACAGGCTGTTGTCAGAACGCTTCTGAGTCACCGTTGCATGGCCTTTGTAAAGCTTGATAACCACTTCACCATTCACGTCTTGTGCTAGCTCTTCTGTCGCAGCAAGGATTGACTTACATAGTGGAGTGAACCAACGACCATCGTATACAAGGTGAGAAGCCTTAACACCTAGCTCTTCACGGAATTCGAATGCCGCTTTATCAAGAACCAGTTGCTCTACTGCACGCAGTGCTTCCATCATGATTGTGCCACCCGGAGTTTCGTAACAACCACGAGACTTCATGCCAACAAGACGGTTTTCTACGATATCGATACGACCAACACCGTGCTTAGCACCCTTCTCGTTTAGGTAAACCAGTGCGTTGTATGGCGTCATTGTTTCGCCATCAACCGCAACCACTTCGCCTTTTTCAACTTTAAGTGTCACTGTTTCAGATTCGTTTGGCGCTTGCTCAGGGTCTACAGTCCAAGCCCAGCAATCTTCGTTAGGTGCATTCCATGTGTTTTCAAGAACGCCGCCTTCTGTTGAGATGTGCCATGCGTTTGCATCACGCGAGTAAATTTTAGTAAGAGAAGCCGTACAAGGGATGTTACGCTCTGCTAGGTAATCTAGACACTCTTCACGACTCACTAGATCCCATTCACGCCATGGTGCAATGACGTGTAGGTCTGGTGCTAGTGCAGCAAATGCGCCTTCAAAACGAACTTGGTCGTTACCTTTACCTGTACAGCCGTGACACAGTGCGTCTGCACCTACTTTACGTGCGACTTCAACCTGTGCTTTCGCGATGATTGGACGAGCCATTGACGTACCTAGTAGGTATTTACCTTCGTAGTAAGCGCCCGTTTTCAGCGTTGGATAGATATAGTCAGCAACCATCTCTTCTTTAAGGTCTGCGATGTAACACTCAGATGCACCAGAAGCTTTTGCTTTCTCTTCGATACCAATTAACTCTTCGTCGCCTTGACCAACATCCGCAACAAACGCAACCACTTCACAGTCATAGTTCTCTTTCAACCATGGAATGATTACTGATGTGTCTAGACCGCCAGAGTAGGCTACTACAACTTTCTTTACGTTAACTTTGCTCATTTTCTTTCTCCTAGTTTCCATACTGCACATGGCGGTCAGCGTTGGAAATGACTTCATAATTATATGTTTATTTAATTTGTCTAAATTCTTTAAGTAGTGACTCGTTGTGAGACCTACTGAGGTAAAAACTGTGTTCCTATGCTTTTACCTGAAAACAGTTGTGTTAGCTTTTCTGGGTATCGCCAAGTGGCAACTTCGATTGGTCGTCCAAGGTCGTTAGCGGCTTCTAGTGCAGCTTGAACCTTAACGATCATGCCGTCGGTAATCACTTTGCCGGCAATAAGGTCATCAGCTTGTTGTTGATTAAGGCTTGGAATCAGGTGGCCTTTGCCATCCAACACACCACTTACATCAGAAAGCAGTACCAGTTCAGCATCAAGCGCGCCTGCAACGGCAACCGCAGCTTGGTCGGCATTGACGTTCATCAGTTGGCCTTGCTCAGTCAGACCAATCGAGCTAATGATAGGCAGTGCGCCCGCATTAAGAATCGCTTGCAGAACGGTTGAGTCGCCCGGCTCCGCTTTTCCTACCGCGCCCAATTCAGGGTTCAGTTCGCTCACTTTGCATAAACCACCGTCAGCAAGGCTCAAACCAACGGCATTGATTCCGTCTTTAATTGCCTGACCTTGAAGTAGTTTATTGGCCGTGCCCGCTAGTGCACCAGCGATCACTGGGATCTGATCATAAGGAGTAACACGTAGCCCTTCTTTCTTAATGGTTTCGAGGTTCAACTTATTCATCAAATCATCAACAAGGTAACCGCCGCCGTGAACAATCACGATTGGTCGTTGTGCCTGTTGTTGGTAAGCAGAGATAGCACCAAATAACTTGCTAAGTGTTTCACCACAAGATAGCGCAGCGCCACCTAACTTTATGATTAATGGTTGATTATTAAGGCTCATATCTAGATTCCCTTACACTAACGCAGTTAATGGCGCAAAACCATAACGTAAATTTAAACACTGCATCGCTTGGCTAGATGCACCCTTTAATAAGTTATCAATCGCTGAAACAACGATGATGTGTTGACCTTGAACCTTCCAACCTAAGTCGCAGAAAGGCGTCTGTTCTACATCTTGAATTCTTGGCAACGTCTCTTCGAGTAATCTCACCGCAGGTTTACCTTGGTAAGCTTGCTCGAAGGCGTCTTGTATCTGCTGTTCTGTCACGCCTTCAGCTAACTTCATGGTGATGGTCGCTAAAATACCGCGCTTAAAGTTGCCGAGGTGCGGAGTGAAAATTACATCGCATCCTAAATGTGCAGCCATTTCAGGTTGATGACGGTGATTGAATACGCCATAAGCTTGCAGGCTCACTTCGCAGAAGCTGTTAACCATCGTCGCCTTGCGGCCCGCACCAGTCACACCGCTGGTTGCGTTAATCACTGGCCATTGGTTTTCATCCAGTAACTTGGCTTCAACCAAAGGTTTAATCGCCAGTTGTGATGCGGTTGGGTAACAACCCGCTACCGCAACAAGCTGAGCTTCTTTAATTTCTTGTTCGTTCCATTCCGCTAAACCGTAAGCCGCTTTGTCTAGCCAGTGTTCGTGTTGATGTTCAAAACCGTAAAACTCTTGATAGAAGTTTTCGCCTTTAACTCTGAATGCACCCGATAGATCGAAGACTTGGCAATCGTTCTCTAGAAAGATTGGCGCTAGGTCATGACTGACTTCGTGTGCCGTTGCTAAGAAAATCACATCAGACTGTTTAGCCACTTCTTCCGGATTTGTTAAAGGTTGTACTGGCATATCAATCAAGCCAGCTAACTTACCGTGCAGTGCCGCAATAGGTTTACCTGCGTCTACACTATTGGCTGAGACATATAAACCTGATAGCGTGAGCTCAGGGTGTCTGTTTATCATTAGAGCCAGTTCTGCTCCTGTGTAGCCGCTTGCGCCAATGATCGTGGTTTTCAACATCTCAACACATCCATTTCTGAGGTAAGTTACATTTCAAATTTGACTATTCATACTTAATTTTTAGCTTTATTTGATTTCTTATGCATTAAATATGATTTAATATGTGTTTTACCGACTTATGGTTTTCCTGTCAATAGTAGAAGTGAAGTTATTATGCAATTACCGAGTTTTCTTGAGGTCTACAAAGGCCTAATTTCCACAGACTCTATTAGCTCGACCGATCCAAGCTGGGATCATGGCAACGAGAAAGTGATCGAAAAAATGGCTCAATGGTTTAAAGACGTAGGCTTTAGCGTTGAAGTCGTGGAAGTCGAACCCGGCAAGCATAATATGGTCGCTAAGATGGGATCGGGCGAAGGTGGCTTGCTACTCGCAGGACACAGCGACACAGTGCCATTTGATGAAGGACGTTGGAACTTCGACCCTCACGCACTAACAGAACACAACAATCGCTTCTATGGATTAGGCACAGCCGATATGAAAGGCTTTTTCGCTTTCGTTTATGAAGCGGCAAAGAAGATGGATTGGAGCAAACAGACCAAGCCGCTATATGTATTGGCAACCTGTGACGAAGAGACCACCATGCTGGGTGCGCGTCATTTCACTGAAAATGCACCGTTTAAACCGGATTACTGCATTATTGGTGAGCCAACCAGCCTTGTGCCGATTCGTGGCCATAAAGGCCATGTTGCTAACGCTGTGCGAGTAACGGGTAAATCAGGTCACTCTTCTGATCCTGCATTAGGTGTCAACGCCATCGAGATCATGCATGAAGTGTTGTTCGCTTTAATGCAACTGCGTGACAAGCTAGTCAAAGAGTATCACCACCCGGGTTTCGCAATTCCAAGCCCCACTCTAAACCTTGGCCATATTCACGGTGGCGACAGCGCCAACCGTATCTGTGGTTGCTGTGAGCTGCACTACGATGTACGTCCTTTACCGGGTATCAGCTTAGATGGTTTGGATAACATGCTGCGCAGCGCACTCAAAGAAGTAGAAGCAAAATGGCCGGGCAGAATTGAGATTACGCCACTGCACGAACCTATCCCGGGTTACGAGTGCCAACATGACCATCCATTTATTGGTGGCATGGAATCCGTTTGTGAGATTGAATCGCAAACCGTCAACTACTGCACTGAGGCACCTTTCCTTCAAGAACTTTGCCCAACCTTAGTGCTGGGGCCGGGCTCTATCGACCAAGCTCACCAACCAGATGAGTTCCTAAGCTTCGATTTTATCGATCCAACGATTGATGTTCTGAGTAAATCTATTCGTAAATATTGTTTCTAGTTATTGCTACCCTTGCGATACTTTTTTATAAAAGCTGCCCTAAAAGGTGGCTTTTATTCTGTTATCCCAGCCAAAGCCTGATCTTGTAATTAAATTTCACTTTATTCCGAAGTCTTGGAAAATTTACTTCTCCCGCATTTCGAAAACTAATAATTGCAAACTTAGAATGCTTTATTTGACTAGATACAGCACTTTTCGCTAGATTGTGTACTTAACAAGGAACAATGGATGTAATTTTTTTACGAGGCAGGATGACAATGAACGAGAAATACGCCGCTCTCAAGAGTAACGTAAGCATGCTGGGACGCTTGCTAGGTAACACAATCCAAGATGCACATGGTGACGTTATCTTAGAGAAAGTGGAGACTATCCGTAAACTTTCCAAATCCGCCCGCGCAGGCAACAAAGCTGACCGTGACAGCCTAGTTGAAGAAATCAAAAACCTGCCGAACGAACAACTCACTCCTGTTGCTCGTGCATTTAACCAATTTCTCAACCTCACCAACATGGCAGAGCAGTACCACACCATCTCTCGCCACTGTGAGGAGCATGTTTGTGAACCAGACGTGCTGCAATCTCTATTTTCCAAATTAAACCAGAATGACATCAGCAAGCTAGACGCGGCTCAAGCCGTTCGCGACCTGAACATTGAACTCGTTCTGACTGCACACCCAACAGAAATCACTCGTCGCACCATGATCAACAAGCTAGTTAAGATCAACGAGTGTCTGTCTAAATTAGAATTAAGCGACCTATCACACAAAGAGCGCGTGAAAACCGAACGCCGCCTAGAGCAACTGATCGCTCAAGGTTGGCACTCAGATGTGATTCGTCAACAACGCCCAACGCCACTTGATGAAGCTAAGTGGGGCTTTGCGGTTGTAGAAAACTCTCTATGGGAAGCCGTTCCTGACTTCCTACGTGAAATGGATGGCCGACTAAAAGGTTATCTTGGTGAAGGCCTGCCGATCGATGCACGCCCAGTACACTTCTCATCTTGGATGGGCGGTGACCGCGATGGCAACCCATTCGTAACGCACACCATCACTAAGGAAGTTCTGCGCCTATCTCGTTGGAAAGCTGCCGATCTTTACTTAGGCGACGTAAACGAGCTGATTACCGAACTGTCGATGACTAAGTGTAATGATGCCGTTCGTGAGCTAGCAGGTGATGAACACGAAGCTTACCGTGCAATCCTGAAGAACCTACGCACTCTACTGAACAACACGCTAGAAGTGCTGGATGCAAAATTGCATGACACAGAGGTTCCGAAGAAAGAAACACTACAGAACATCGAGCAACTTTGGACACCGCTTTACGCATGTTACCAATCGCTGCACGAATGTGGCATGGGCGTAATCGCAGACGGTTCTCTGCTTGATACTCTGCGCCGCCTAAAAGCGTTCGGTGTACACCTAGTTCGTCTCGATGTTCGTCAAGAAAGTACTCGTCACTCAGATGTACTGTCTGAACTGACTCGCTACCTAGGCATTGGCGACTACGACCAATGGAACGAGCAAGACAAGATTGCTTTCTTAACCAATGAATTAAGCTCTAAGCGTCCGCTTCTTCCTCGCGATTGGGAGCCATCTGAACAGGTTAAAGAGGTTTTAGACACCTGCAAGGTTATTGCTGCTCAACCTCGTGAAGCCTTCGGTGCTTACGTAATTTCTATGGCTCGTACTGCATCAGATGTACTGGCTGTTCACTTACTACTGCAAGAATGTGGCTGCCCATACCGCATGGACGTATGTCCGCTGTTCGAAACGCTAGACGACTTGAACAACTCAGAAGCAGTAATGAAACAGCTAATGAGCATCGACTTGTACCGTGGCTTTATCCAGAACCACCAAATGGTGATGATCGGATACTCTGACTCAGCGAAAGATGCGGGCGTAATGTCTGCAGGTTGGGCTCAATATGATGCAATGGACAAACTGGTTAAGGTTTGTGATGAAGAAGGCATTGAACTGACTCTATTCCACGGTCGTGGCGGTACGGTTGGTCGTGGTGGTGCTCCGGCGCACGCTGCTCTTCTTTCTCAGCCACCTAAGAGCTTGAAAGGCGGTTTACGTGTAACAGAGCAAGGCGAAATGATCCGCTTTAAACTTGGCTTACCAGACGTTGCTGTAAACAGCTTCAACCTTTACGCAAGCGCGATTCTAGAGGCGAACCTTCTGCCGCCACCTGAGCCAAAACAAGAGTGGCGCGACCTAATGGAAGTGCTATCTCAAGTATCTTGTGAGGCTTACCGCAACGTGGTTCGTGGCGAAGAGAAATTCGTACCTTACTTCCGTCAAGCGACACCTGAACTGGAGCTAGGTAAACTGCCTCTTGGCTCTCGCCCTGCGAAACGTAACCCGAACGGCGGCGTAGAAAGCCTACGTGCGATTCCATGGATCTTCTCTTGGAGCCAAAACCGTTTGGTACTGCCTGCATGGTTAGGCGCTGGTGAAGCGATTCAGTACTCTGTAGATCAAGGCCATCAAGCCCTGCTCGAAGAGATGTGTCGCGAGTGGCCGTTCTTCTCTACCCGTCTCGGTATGTTGGAAATGGTGTACTCAAAGTGCAACATGGAAATCGCTAAGTACTACGACCAACGCCTTGTTGACGAAGAGCTATTACCATTAGGTGAGTTACTGCGTGAACAGCTGCAAAAAGACATCAAAGCCGTGCTAAATGTTGAGAACAACGAGAACCTAATGCAGAGCGACCCTTGGGGACTTGAGTCAATCCGCCTACGTAACATCTACGTTGAGCCACTAAACATGCTTCAAGCTGAACTGCTTTACCGTACTCGTAAGTGTGAAACACCACCAGCAGAGCTTGAAGAAGCGCTAATGGTGACGATTGCAGGCATTGCAGCAGGCATGCGAAACACTGGTTAATTAGTGATTCCTACCATTCAACGGACAAAAGGTCGCCTAGTGCGACCTTTTTATTTCACAAAATAAGCAATACTGAGTTTTTTGTCAGTTTTTTGGGTTATTTTGTCCATGTATTCTACTTTATGCTTATTATTTAGATATACTACTGCTCCGCTGCGGAAACACTCCAAAAAATAATCTGCAGCATCTTGACCAATAAACTGGTCAACCTAGGTGATAAACGGCTTTGTAAGGTGACATAACCAACCGATGAGTTGGTGCTACTTAGACATAACCAATATAACGTGCCATTAGAAGCACACTTGTTGTTTAAGTATTTGTTTACTGTTTACCATTTGGATTTCAGACATGTCATTACCACACGTAATTCTAACCGTTTTAAGTACACGCGATGCTACTGGTTACGATATCACAAAAGAATTCTCCGCAAGCATTGGTTACTTCTGGAAAGCTAGCCATCAACAAGTTTACCGCGAGCTAAATAAAATGGCTCAGAACGACCAGGTAACTTGCGTGCTTGAGCCTCAAGAAGGCAAACCTGATCGTAAAGTTTACTCTATCACTGATGCTGGCCGTGGCGCGCTAGGTGAATGGTTTGAACAACCAACTGCACACCCAACCGTTCGTGACGAGTTCTCAGCTAAGCTAATGGCTTGTGCTGTACAACCTTCTGACGCTTACCGTGTACAACTTGCTGAGCTAGTAGAAGAGTCTCGCAAACTGGTTTCTCACTACCGTGAAATCGAAGCAGCTTACTACGCAACGCCATCGACACTAGACAAGCAAGCACGCCTTGAGCGTCTAACACTTCGTCGTAACCTACTTATCCGTGAAGCATGGATTGTATGGGCTGAAGAAGTACTGCTTGAACTTGGCGCTCTAGCTTAAGTTAAGCTAGAAAAGCAAAAGGCTTGAACTCTATGAGTCCAAGCCTTTTTTGTATCTATAGGATTTGAAATGTTACTGCCAGAGGCTTTTTACAAGTGCTTAGGCTTTACTTCTTAGACTTTTCTTACAGCGCAGCGACTTGCGGACGAACACCTAGCGTATGGCAAAGTGCATAAGTCATTTCTGCACGGTTTAGCGTGTAGAAGTGGAAATCTTTCACACCTTCACGGCTCAGTGTACGAACCATATCAATTGCTTGGCTAGCACCAACAAGCTGACGAGTCGTTGGATCATCATCCAAACCTTCAAACTGCTTCGCCATCCAGCCCGGTACTTTTACGTTGTTCATCGCAGCAAAGCGAGATGCTTGCTTGAAGTTAGAAACCGGCAGAATGCCCGGTACAATCTCAACATCAACGCCAGCCGCTACACAGCGGTCACGAAAGCGTAGGTAGCTCTCTACATCAAAGAAGAACTGAGTGATGGCACGGTTGGCACCCGCATCCACTTTACGCTTTAGGTTAATAAGATCAGATTGAGCGCTTTTTGCTTCAGGGTGAACCTCAGGGAATGCCGCTACTGAGATATCAAAATCGTGGCGAGATTTAAGTAGCTCGACTAGGTCAGATGCGTACATCTCTGGCGCGCCGCCGCCTGCTGGAATATCACCACGTAGCGCAACAATACTCTCGATACCATTTGCCCAGTAATCGTCGGCAATTTGAATCAGCTCTTCACGGCTTGCATCAATACACGTTAGGTGCGGTGCAGCCACTAGGCCGGTTTGGTTTTTAATTTCTTTAATAATTGAGTGGGTACGGTCACGTTCACCCGAGTTTGCACCGTAAGTTACCGATACAAATTTTGGTTGAAGTGTTTTAAGGCGGTGAACAGAGTTCCACAGGGTCTCTTCCATCTTCTCACTGCTCGGTGGAAAAAACTCAAATGACACATTGATGTTGTCAGAAAGCTCAGCGATATTCTGATTTAAAGCGTCGATATGACTAGCGTGTGTGTATCCCATCTTACTCTCCCTGTGGCAAAAGCAACCACTAAAAACTCAAATCCTTAAACGACGTTTAGACGTCTATATGTCTGTAGAATGTATTGAATACGATTTAATGTCAACAGATCCATTATGAATTTTTCTCAAGTAGATCGTGAGTAAAACTCAAGTCGTTAGATGGGTCGCAAAGCAGAAATAATGTAGAAAAAAGGCTGAAAAACACATCGTGCTTTCAGCCTTATTTATCTTAGTGAATAGTATGCCATTTACGTACTAAAACAATTGATCTGAGTTTCAAACCAACCGATATGAGTATCAGAACAGACTAGACATTCTGTTTAGATCAGATTGAATTGCACCTGCCGTTACTTCACGACCGGCACCTGGGCCACGAATAACCAATGGATTATCTTTGTACCATTTGCTCTCAATCGCAAAGATGTTGTCGCAAGGCAACAAGTTCGCCAGAGCATGTTCTTTAGATAGGGCTTCAACACCTACGGTTGCCTTACCGTTCTTCTCCAAACGCGCTACGTAACGCAGAACTTTCTGTTGAGAGTGCGCTTTCTCTAAGCGCTCCGCCAGCTCTTCGCTCAGTACAGAAGCTTTGTCGAAGAAGTCATCCACAGATAGATCTTGCAGCTCTGCAGGTACGAGCGATTCCACTTTTACGTTTTCAGGTTCGATATCCAAACCAGATTCACGCGCCAGAATCACCAGCTTACGCATCACGTCTGAGCCATCTAGGTCAGCACGAGGGTCAGGTTCCGTAAGGCCTTGTTGCCATGCTAAGTCAACCAACTCGCTGAACGGCACGGTGCCATCAAACTGTTGGAACAACCAAGACAACGTGCCCGAGAAAATGCCAGACAACGCAATGATGTCATCGCCACTTTCACGTAGGTCACGTACCGTGTGGTTAATCGGCAATCCAGCACCCACTGTCGCGTTGTACAACCAATGACGGCTGATCTTAGCGAAAGCATCTTGTACTTGATGGTAATACTCGCTCGATGCAGAACCTGCCACCTTGTTCGCCGAGATTAGGTGAATACCTTGTTGTGCGATTTGCAGATACTTTGCTGCAAGCACTGGGCTCGCAGTCACATCCAGAACCACTGCTTCATCATAACCTTGAATAGAGCCCAAACGCTCTAACCAGTCGTTACCATTGTTAGCAATAGCTTCGTCGTCAAAGCGCTTACCTACCGAAGTCGCATCAATGCCTTGATCGTCGAACCAATAGGTTTGGCTATCAACCACGGCAACCAATTCAAAGTTCATTCCACGGCGCTTTTCAAGTTCCGCTTTTTGCTCAGCAAACAGGCTTAACCAGCTTGAACCAATATTGCCCTTACCACACAAGGCAATCGCAACACGCTTCTGCGCTTGGAACAGTTGAGAATGAATGCCTTTCACTAGACTTGATGTTTCACTCTTACGAATCACAGCCACCAAGCTTAAGCCTGAGTTCGCTTCTGAGATGAACTCAACCGGCGAGCTCTTAAGCTGCTGGTAGAAACCGTAGCAATGGTTAGGGTTCTTAGTCACACCCGCACCCACTGCAGCAATCAGAGAGAAACCTTCTTTTAGCTTAATCTCAGCTTCAATCGCATGGTCTTGGAGATATTCTAATGCACCACCAGCGATCTCTTCTGTGTAGGCAAGACGCAAACAGTGTTGATCCGGTTCAAGCTCATAAGCAAGCGGCTCAAGTTGAGCACGCTTAAGCCCTTCAAGCACTTCACTCTCTAGACGGTCGAAATCATGGCCGTGACCAAAGGTCAGTTGCACGATAAGCACTTCATCCAAAGAGGTAATGATTTTTGCGCCACGACCCGATGCCAGTACACGCTCGATCTGTGTAGAGCCCGCCTCCGGCTGATAGCTGCAGCGTAAGCTGAGATCCATAGCACTTTGAGCCACAGGCTGTAGCGTTCGGCTGTGAAGCACTGGAGCGGCAAGACGAGCCAATTCGCTGGCTTCATCAAGGCGAAGTAGAGGCAATAGACACGCATCTGAAACCAGACGAGGGTCAGCGCTGTAAACGCCTGCCACATCACTCCAAATCGTCACGCGTTCAACTTCAGCCAAAGCACCAATCACGGTTGCTGAGTAATCCGAACCGTTACGGCCAAGCAATACCGTTTCACCCTCGCAGTTCTGAGCCATAAAGCCCGTAATCACCACGCGGCAATGTGCATGCTGCGCCAAGGCTTCTTTGATCAGAGGGTAAGAACGTGCGCGGTCGACTTCAGGCTGAGCGCCCACTTCTGCACGTAAAAAAGCACGCGCATCTTGAGCAACGGCTTGTAAATCATGCTGGCACAACAAAGCCGCGAGTATACGTGAAGACCAAACCTCACCGTGTCCAAGCACTTTTGCTTTTTGTGCTTCGCTCAAGGGAGCCGTTAGCTCACCCAAAGCGGTAAATTCTTGTTGAATGGTTGAAGTAAGTTGTGCGGCTGATTCACCCTCAAGCAGTGCTTCAATCAGATCGAGTTGGAACTGACGAAGTGCTTGTAGGCATTCATGGGCAATACGACCATCTTTGTCGAGCGCTTCAACAAATTCAATCAAACGGTTGGTTGTTTTGCCTGCTGCCGATACCACCACCAAATCAGATGCTGATGAGTATTCTCTAAGAATGTTGACCACGCGTTGGTAACATTCAGGATTCGCTAAACTGCTGCCACCAAATTTATGTAGCTGGCGAAAGGTTGCCATTATTAACCCTCCCCTTCAGCGATAAAGCGCTGTGTTCTTTCAAACGCTTGCTTGAGGTCATCGATTAGGTCTTCTGCATCTTCAAGGCCAACAGATAGACGCAGTAGTTGCTGAGAAACACCCGCTTCTGCTAAGGCTTCTTCACCCATCGCGCGGTGAGTCATCGACGCAGGGTGACAAATCAGGCTTTCAACACCGCCCAATGATTCTGCCAAAGAAAACAGCTCTAACTTATCAACAAAGTATTTAAGCGCCTCGAATGAGCCCGCAAACTCAAAACTGAGCATGGAACCAAAGCCCGATTGCTGTTTCTTCGCGATATCATGACCCAGATGTTCAGGAAGGCTTGGGTGGTAAATAGTGCCAACAAGATCTTGTTGCTGCAGAGACGCTAGAATTTCACGTGAGCTTTCTTCGTGAACTCGCATACGCGCACCTAGCGTACGAATACCACGTAAAGTCATGTAGCTATCAAATGGTGTGCCGGTCGCACCAATACAGTTGCCCCACCATGCTAACTCTTCAGCGTGTTCTTCTGTCTTAGTGACCACAACGCCACCAATAACATCTGAGTGTCCATTGATGTACTTAGTGGTTGAGTGGATAACAAAATCAGCACCCAGCTCTAAAGGCTTTTGGAACACAGGTGTCAAAAACGTGTTGTCGACAGCAACCAGAGCACCAACCTCTTTCGCTTTACGGCAAGTTTCTGCAATATCAACCACGCGAACCAGTGGATTCGATGGGGTTTCAATTAAGATCAACTTTGGCTTAAGCGCGAGCGCCGCATCCAGCGCTGCTTGATCCGATTGATCAACGAACAGAACTTTGAAGTCACCTTTTAGCGAGCGAGTGTTAAACAGACGGTAAGTACCGCCGTAGCAATCGTGCGGTGCAATAATAAGATCATCGCCGCCTAAGAAAGCCGAAACCCATAAGTTAAGCGCCGAAGTACCACAGTTAGTCACAACCGCGCCTTTGCCTGATTCAAGCTCAAACAGTGCCGTCTCTAATAAACCGCGGTTTGGGTTACCAGAACGGGTGTAATCGTACTTTGGCACTTCACCAAAAGCGGGAAACCCATAGTTAGTCGAAAGATAAATGGGTGGGACAACGGCATGGTGTTGCGTGTCTGACTCGATACCAGTACGTACTGCGATTGTTGCTGGCTTCCGGCTGCTCATAGGTGCTTCCTTACAAGTTTTGCGTCTGAGAATCACAGCGGCTTGTCGGCATTTTGCGGCTGTGTTAGATATATGTTATTCACTTTACTGTCATAAACGTGAGACGTCAACACTTCTAGACGTCTATATGTCTTTGCTTATGGCAGTAAATCCCGCTAAAATCACCACTATTAATTTATTCTAACAACTAAAGTGATGAAGGTACGCAATGGCCGACTGGAATGGTGAATACATAAGCCCATATGCTGAGCATGGAAAGAAAAGCGAACAAGTAAAGAAAATTACAGTTTCTATCCCTCTAAAAGTGTTAAAGGTTCTTACTGACGAGCGTACTCGCCGCCAGATTAATAACCTACGCCATGCAACAAACAGTGAGCTACTGTGCGAAGCCTTTCTACATGCGTACACAGGCCAACCACTACCAACGGATGAAGACCTTCGTAAAGACCGCCCAGACGATATTCCTGCTGAAGTGAAAAAGCTGATGACAGAGATGGGTATCGAGTTCGAAGCGTTTGACGAAGAATAAAAACAACTCAGTCACTGCCTTCATTATTGATTCGCTCTAGCTGAACCTTATTTATCACATCGCGCATAGCTTTTTATGATTGCGCTGTGAATGATAGACATAAAAAAACCGACTCCAGATGAGTCGGTTTTTTATTATTCTTTTTGGCTCAATAGAGCAACAGCTATTAAGCCATATAGTTAGCAGGCATCTCGATACGAGCTACGCCAGATTCAACAGCCGCTTCCGCAACTGCTCGTGCTACGCGAGGAAGTAGACGTGGGTCCATTGGCTTAGGAATGATGTAACCCTTACCGAACTCCAGTGCAGTCTCGCCCGCAGCTGCTAGTACTTCAGCTGGAACTTCTTCTTTCGCCAGTTCACGAATCGCTTTCACCGCCGCTAGCTTCATTTCGTCATTAATTTCGCTCGCACGCACGTCTAGTGCACCACGGAAAATGAATGGGAAACAAAGTACGTTGTTTACTTGGTTAGGGTAATCACTGCGGCCTGTACCCATGATTAGGTCAGAACGAACTTCGTGTGCAAGCTCAGGCTTGATCTCTGGATCTGGGTTTGAACATGCAAACACAACAGGCTTATCAGCCATCAGCGTTAGTGCTTCAGCAGGCAGTAGATTCGGCCCCGATACACCCAAGAACAGGTCAGCGCCTTCGATAACATCTTCAAGCGTACGCTTATCAGTGTTATTTGCGAACAGCTCTTTGTATTCGTTTAGGTCATCACGACGAGTATGGATCACACCTTTACGGTCAAGCATGTAGATTTTTTCACGCTGAGCGCCACACTTAATCAGTAGTTCCATACAAGCAACCGCCGCTGCGCCAGCACCTAAACAAACGATCTTACACTCTTCAAGTTTCTTACCTTGAAGCTCGATCGCATTCAGCATACCCGCTGCCGTTACAATCGCAGTACCGTGTTGGTCATCGTGGAATACCGGAACATCACAACGTTCAATCAGGCGACGTTCAATCTCAAAACAGTCTGGTGCTTTGATGTCTTCCAGGTTAATACCGCCGAATGTATCTGCGATATTCGCAACTGTATCAACGAACTCATCGATTGTGCGGTGTTTTACTTCAATATCGATAGAATCTAAACCAGCAAAACGCTTAAACAGGAGCGCTTTGCCTTCCATAACAGGTTTAGAAGCAATAGGGCCAAGGTTACCTAGGCCAAGAATCGCTGTACCGTTAGAGATAACTGCAACCATGTTGCCTTTACCTGTGTACTTATAAACGTTATCAACGTTCTGTGCGATCTCGCGAACAGGCTCAGCCACGCCTGGGCTGTATGCAAGTGCTAGGTCTTCTGCAGAGTTTGCAGGCTTCGTCAGTTCTACGGCAATTTTGCCTGGAATTGGGAACTCATGATAATCAAGAGCTTGCTGACGGAATTGTTCTTGAGGCGATAATTCTTGAGAGGATTGAGCTTGGCTGCTGTCTTCAGACATAGGTGTAGGTTCCTAGGATATTATTATTTGGGGGATCTGGTTCATGTTAATGGATGTACTTCAAAGTTCCTAGGTGGTTGAAGCCTCTGTCTCATTAAAAAACGAGATTTCACTACTAATAAGACCAGTGAGCAGTTGAAATTACTATCGCTTGTTGAAGTTTCGTGCTGAATTTTGGTGAAGAGAGATACGCAAGGAATTGCCCTGAAATAGAATAGAGAGGCAACTTATCGTTGGGTGAGAGTGATGCTTGAATAGAAGTCAGTGCTTTCTCAAATTACAGGCAACAAAAAAGGACACCGAAGTGTCCTTTTTCATGTCTAAATAGCGAGAATTACTTCTTGCTAGAAAGAGCACCGAAACGCTTGTTGAAGCGATCAACACGGCCGCCAGTATCTACGATACGTTGCTTACCAGTGTAGAACGGGTGACATTTGTCACATACGTCTAGGTGGATTGATTCTTTTGCTAGCGTTGAGTTGAACTCAAATGTGTTGCCGCAAGAACAAGTTGCAGTAACTGCTTTGTATTCTGGGTGGATTCCAGCTTTCATGGGATAACCTCAAGTAGGCCGTGTCGCTATACGATTCTAAGCCGCACACCACACGTAGTTTAAAAAAAGAAATAAAGACACCGCATCGACACAAAAGAGTGATGAAGCCATACCTTTAAGGCGCAGTATAGTAATGAATCTATAAAGCAGGATCAACTGATTTGATACATTTTTCGCCAATATCGGCGTTATTTCCTTCGCTGGCTGTGATTCTTGGCTTGGCCCCAACCTCACCCGCTTCTCTGCCACATCACATTCAAACTGCTTCTCGAATTTAACCGCCTTATCCTTTAGACTGTTCGCTCTCGTCAATTCAGATAAAGCCGTCCCTTTATGCGTCCAATGATTGCCCGTGTGGCGCTGCCTGTTCCACTCGACAAGCAGTTCGATTACAAGATTCCAAACCACCTATTCCCGATTATTGGTGGTCGCGTCTCTGTGCCTTTTGGACGACAAACCTTAACTGGGATTGTCACGGCTCTGGTTAACGAATCAGAATTCGAGCTAGATAAGCTCAAGCCCATTAAAGCCTTATTAGACAACCAACCCGTTTGGCCGGAATCTGTCTATTCACTGTTAATGTGGTGCAGTCAGTTTTATCAGTACCCCCTTGGCGAAACCTTTGCTAACGCCCTTCCGAGCGCTCTAAGAAAAGGCAAAGCCGCCGACTTCGCGACGCTGGTTGAGTGGCAGTTAACACCATCAGGCAAAGACCAACTGATGCAAGGTTTTGGTCGCGCGGTCAAACAAGCCAAAGTGATGCACATGCTTGAGCACGGTCCGGTTCCTCATCAAGAGTTCATTGATGAAGAAGTTGGCAGCGCCGTACTCAAAACGCTAGAAGAGAAAGGCTGGATTGAATCGGTAGAGAAAAAGCCGAAGCGCCAACCTTGGCCAGTTGAACTTGAGAATGACCAAGACAAACCTAAGCTCAATGCCGAACAAGCCATCGCGATTGCGACCGTAAATAGCCAAACCGACTTTGGTTGTTTCCTGTTAGAGGGCGTTACTGGCTCAGGTAAGACCGAGGTTTACCTGAATATGATTAAGCCGATTCTCGATCAAGGTAAACAAGCGTTAGTGCTCGTGCCCGAGATTGGTCTCACTCCTCAAACGATTAACCGCTTTAAGCGACGCTTTAATGTGCCTGTTGAGGTTATCCACTCAGGTTTAAACGATTCAGAACGCCTGAATGCGTGGTTATCGGCGCGCGATAAAATAGCAGGCATCGTGATTGGTACCCGTTCAGCTCTGTTCACGCCATTTGCTGACCTAGGTATTATCATTGTCGATGAAGAACACGACGCGTCTTATAAACAGCAAGATAGCCTGCGCTACCACGCTCGTGATGTGGCGATCATGCGTGCGCACAAAGCGCAGATCCCGGTTGTGTTAGGCTCTGCAACTCCAGCATTTGAAACACTGCACAACGCTCAAATAGGTAAATACAGTTATCTCACCCTGACTTCACGTGCGGGTGTCGCACTGCCGACCACCAATAAGGTGTTGGATGTTAAAGGTGAATATCTAGAAAGTGGCCTGTCTGCGTCGTTAATTGCAGAGATGCAAAGACACCTCAAAGCAGGCAACCAAGTGATGCTGTTCCTCAATCGCCGAGGGTTTTCTCCGGCATTGATGTGTCACGATTGTGGTTGGACAGCCGAGTGTAAACGTTGTGATGCTTACTACACCTATCACCAATACAGTAATGAGATGCGCTGCCACCACTGTGGTTCTCAGCAGCATATCGTGCACAACTGCCAAGGTTGTGGGTCTGTGAACTTGGTGACAGTGGGTGTCGGTACCGAGCAGTTAGAAGCTCAACTTGGTCAACTATTCCCGGAATACAAAACCATTCGTATTGACCGCGACAGCACCCGCCGTAAAGGCAGCTTAGAAAGCGCGCTCGAGTCGATTCGTAAGGGTGAATTCCAAATTCTTATCGGCACGCAGATGCTTGCTAAGGGTCACCATTTCCCTGACGTGACACTTGTGGCGTTATTGGATGTGGATGGCTCTTTATATAGTAGTGACTTCCGTGCCTCTGAACGTCTTGCCCAGCTATTCATCCAAGTAGCGGGACGCGCAGGACGAGCAAGCAAACCCGGTGAAGTGATCTTACAGACTCACCACCCAGAACATGGGTTGTTGCAAGCCTTGCTACACAAAGACTATAACCACTTTGCTCAGACGGCGCTGGCAGAACGTAAGCAGGCAATGTTACCGCCCTATACCTTTATGACGCTGTTTAGAGCAGAAGCCAATGACACTCGCTTGGTGGAAGAGTTCTTGCGTCAGGTTCGTCACACATTGGAATCGCACCCGCTGTTTGACCAATATTGCATGGTGTTAGGGCCAACCCCGGCTCCGTTAGCAAAACGAGCGGGCAAATCGCGCTGGCAGTTAATCTTACAAACTCAGACGCGCTCGTTAATGCAGAAGCTATTGATGAGTGCCAAGCCGGCCATCAATATGTTACCTGCTGCGAAAAAAGTTCGCTGGTCACTCGATATTGAGCCGCAAGATTTGAGTTAAACCCACTTGGGTTAAAACTAATGATAAGTTTGTTCACAAATATTTCATATTTCTCGTGAGCAACTTCACACGAGTCATGTGATTTTTGTTAATCTAGCCGTAACTTTACACGGATTAAACGAATAAAATATTGCAATAAAAAAAGTGTTAGCAACACTTTCATAATATCTATTCGATTACATTTATTATTCACGCCTTAGATGCTTAGGCGGCAAAGGAACTTAAAAGAGGGTTTAATTTATGGCGACAATGAAGGATGTTGCCCAGCTAGCAGGCGTCTCAACAGCCACGGTATCACGTGCATTGATGAACCCTGAGAAAGTCTCAGTTTCGACTCGCAAACGAGTGGAAACAGCAGTACTTGAAGCTGGATACTCACCCAATACATTAGCTAGAAACTTACGTCGCAACGAATCAAAAACCATCATCACTATTGTTCCTGATATCTGTGACCCTTATTTCGCCGAGATCATTCGTGGTATCGAAGATGCCGCAGTAGAAAATGATTACCTTGTTCTACTGGGTGATAGCGGCCAGCAAAAGAAGCGCGAGTCTTCGTTTGTTAACTTAGTTTTCACCAAACAAGCCGACGGCATGTTGCTGCTGGGTACTGACCATCCGTTTGATGTCAGCAAACCTGAACAAAAGAATTTACCGCCGATGGTAATGGCGTGTGAGTTTGCCCCTGAGCTTGAACTGCCTACGGTACACATCGATAACCTGACCTCTGCCTTTGAAGCGGTGAACTACCTAGCTCAGTTAGGTCATAAGCGTATTGCTCAAATTTCAGGACCAGTATCGGCAACACTGTGTAAGTTCCGCCAACAAGGCTACCAGCAAGCGCTGCGTCGCGCCGGAGTCTCAATGAATCCAGCCTATAGCACGGTCGGTGACTTCACCTTTGAAGCGGGCGCTCAAGCGGTTCGTCAATTACTGGCACTTCCTGAACAACCTACAGCTATCTTCTGTCACAACGATGCGATGGCGATTGGTGCGATTCAAGAAACGAAGAAGCTGGGCTTGCGCGTTCCTCAAGACCTATCGATTGTCGGCTTCGATGACATCCAATTCGCTCAATACTGCGATCCACCGCTAACCACCATTTCTCAGCCTCGTTATGAGATTGGACGCCAAGCGATGTTGATGATGCTTGATCTATTAAAAGGCAACGATGTGCAAGCAGGTTCGCGTCTGCTTGAAGCTAAATTAGTGGTTCGAGGCAGTACAGCGCCACCTCGAATATAACCCTTAGAAATACCCTTATAAATCTGCGGCACATTTTGATGTGCCGCTTCCATTTCTGCACTATTATCCTCGCGCAATCTGGATTACCATGAGGGCAGAATCAGCAACTATTGAATTGTCTTGTGGCTAATAGAGATTATGTAAAGCGCGGTCGTGGCACGAAAAAACCGACCAAAAAACAAGCCCCTCGCCGTAAACCTTGGCGCAGTGGTCTTTTGGCGATCCTCCTTGCCGGTGGTTTTGGTTACGGACTTTACCTATTGAGTAATGATCCTGAGCCGCCTGCACCAACGCCTGTGGCAACCAAACCAAAACCTAAGCCAAAACCAGCGAAAGTGATTCCGCCGCCTCCTGAAGAGAAGTGGGACTACGTTGAAACGCTGCCAAGCCGCGAGATTGAAGTAAAAGCCAAAGAGCAACAGATCTCTAAGATCCCTTACATCATGCAGTGTGGCGCTTACAAAACCTCGTCGCAGGCAGAAGCACGTAAGTTGGATATTGCCTTCCAAGGTATCTCAAGTGAGATCCGCAAGAAAGATGGCAGTAGCTGGTACCGTGTGGTTTTAGGGCCATACAAGTTGAAGCGTGACGCAGAACGCGATCGCCATAAGCTGCAACGAGCGAAAATTGAACCTTGCGCTATTTGGAAAGACGGGTCTTAATCAACTCAATATATAATAGGGGGAAGAGGATTCCCCCTATTGCTGTTTGAAAGCGTTCAATAGTTCATCGCACAAGCAATACCAGTATGTTAATCAAAAGAGTGCGTTTTAACGAAACTGAGGTACTTGTTCGTAGTACTCAAGCCCAAAGTCAGTCAGGTAGACCTGCTCCTTATTTATCTCGATGTAACCAAAAAAATCCAAGTGCGCTAAAACGTTAGGAAATGGACGTTTAAGAAAAACGTTGACCGAGTTTTTTAGATGTTCTGTTGAACACTCGCCCGCCTCCTGATACATCAGATGATGCAGTATAGACAGCTCATCCAGATCCATATCTCTATTAAAAAAACTGATATTGTCACTATTCATCACACTACTCCTTATGTAGTGAATACCACTGATTAGTGAACATCATTCCTTATAAATCAAACAAAAAGTGTTAACCATTTCACGTTAGAAATTTGTTTTATCTTTTTTTATATTTATCACAAACTATTAACCCACCAACCCTTGCCACACATAGGCTCAACAGGTAATGGATGCTTGAAACAACTGGTAACATTTAGTTTTTTTGATATGACATACCATTAAAAGTGGCACTTGAATTCATGATAGTGGAGCCACATATAAGTAGTAACCATAAATAATAATCAAAAGAGGTCGACTCGTGACTACCATTGTATCTGTACGTCGTAATAATAAAGTCGTCATCGCGGGTGATGGACAAGTATCTCTGGGCAATACAGTAATGAAGGGCAACGCCCGTAAAGTACGTCGCCTATACAACAACAAAGTACTGGCCGGTTTTGCTGGCGGTACGGCTGATGCTTTCACGCTATTCGAAAAATTTGAAAGCAAGCTGCAAATGCACCAAGGCCATCTCACCAAAGCGGCAGTTGAGCTAGCGAAGGATTGGCGTAGCGACCGTGCTCTACGTAAGTTAGAAGCACTGTTAGCAGTAGCGGATGAGACCGCTTCACTGATCATCACAGGTAACGGTGACGTAGTTCAACCTGAGAACGACCTGATTGCGATCGGTTCGGGCGGAAACTTCGCTCAAGCAGCCGCTACTGCACTATTAGAAAATACTGATTTAGATGCGCGTGAAATCGCAGAAAAGTCGCTGAACATTGCAGGCGACATCTGTGTCTTCACCAACCATCACCACACTATTGAAGAACTAGAAAGCACCGTTGAGCTGCCAAAGCCAGAGTAACGACCGCTTCCATCAATAACGTTGTATTCAACAGTGATTAAAGAATTAAGGAAAAACCATGTCTGAGATGACTCCTCGCGAAATTGTTCACGAACTCAATCGCCACATTATCGGCCAAGACAACGCTAAGCGCTCAGTGGCTATCGCTCTTCGTAACCGCTGGCGGCGTATGCAGCTTGAAGAAAGCCTACGTGTTGAAGTATCGCCAAAAAACATCCTGATGATTGGCCCAACGGGTGTAGGTAAAACTGAAATCGCTCGCCGCCTAGCGAAATTAGCAAACGCGCCTTTCATCAAGGTAGAAGCGACTAAGTTCACCGAAGTGGGTTACGTTGGTAAAGAAGTTGAAACCATCATCCGTGATCTAACGGACGTTGCGATCAAGATGACGCACCAACAAGCGATGGAAAAAGTACAATACCGCGCTGAAGAACAAGCTGAAGAACGCATTCTTGATGCCCTTCTACCACCAGCGCGTGATGCTTGGGGTCAGAACGAGCAATCAACTGAAGACACAACCTCTTCAAACACTCGTCAGATTTTCCGCAAGAAACTGCGTGAAGGTAAGCTAGATGACAAAGAGATTGAAGTTGATGTAGCCGCACCGCAAATGGGCGTTGAAATCATGTCACCTCCAGGCATGGAAGAGATGACAAACCAGCTGCAAGGCATGTTCCAAAACCTAGCGGGCGACACCAAGAAAAAGCGTAAGATGAAAATCAAAGACGCATTCAAAGCACTGACGGAAGAAGAAGCTGCGAAGCTTGTGAACCAAGAAGAGCTGAAAGAGAACGCGATCTTCAACGCTGAAAACAACGGCATCGTATTCATCGATGAGATCGACAAAATCTGTAAGCGTGGCGACAGTTCAGGCCCAGATGTATCTCGCGAAGGTGTTCAGCGTGACCTACTGCCTCTTATCGAAGGCAGCACAGTATCAACCAAGCACGGTATGGTTAAAACTGACCACATCTTGTTTATCACATCAGGCGCATTCCAAGTGGCTAAGCCATCTGACCTGATCCCTGAGCTACAAGGTCGTCTACCAATCCGCGTAGAACTTGAAGCACTATCAGCACATGACTTCAAACGCATCCTAACTGAGCCAAAAGCATCTCTAACAGAGCAATACATTGCCCTAATGAAAACAGAAGATGTCAACATTGAGTTCACTGAAGATGGCATCAACCAGATTGCGGACGCAGCATGGCGCGTAAACGAAACCACTGAGAACATCGGTGCGCGTCGTCTACACACAGTGATGGAGCGTCTAATGGATGAGATTTCATTCGAAGCAACAGACAAAGCTGGCAGCAAGCTAGTGATTGATGAAGCTTACGTAACATCGAAACTTGGCGAATTCGTTGAAGACGAAGACCTAAGCCGCTTCATCCTGTAGCACACCAAACTCTAACTTATTGCTCTATCTCAAAGAAATAGCAGCTAATAAGCGAATTCAAGGCCCACTTTCGAGTGGGCTTTTTATTACCCGAAAAATGGGCGTATACTCAAATCACAGTATGAAACGAAGACTTACAAAGAATTAGACCTACGATGAAACAATCTCTACTGATCTGGCTTGATGCCGCACGACCAAAAACTCTGCCTCTCGCACTTGTCTCTATTCTTACAGGAAGTAGTTTAGCGTTCGCCGGTGGTCAGTTTTCTTTATCGATAGCCCTACTGGCATTTTTAACCGCCACCCTATTACAGATTTTATCGAACCTAGCCAATGACTATGGCGACGCCGTAAAAGGCACAGACAACGAAAATCGTCTGGGGCCAACACGTGCCATGCAATCTGGCGCGGTAACAGCGAAAACCATGAAGCAAGCGATCATCCTCAACATCGTGTTTACTATGGTCGCTGGGCTGATTCTTATTTTTCATGCCTTAACCTCGATTGAAAGTATCTTATCTTTCATTGCGTTAGGCATATTAGCCATTGTTGCTGCCATCGCTTATACCGTCGGTAATAAGCCTTATGGCTATATTGGCCTTGGCGACTTATCGGTATTTATCTTCTTCGGTTTATTAGGTGTTTCAGGGACTTACTTCTTGCACACTGGCCATGTTGAACCAAGCCTATTCCTTCCGGCATTGGGCTGTGGCTTGATGGCGGTTGCGGTACTCAATATCAACAACATGCGTGATATCGAAAACGACAGCGAATGTGGTAAGCGCACCATGGCGGTTCGCCTAGGACAACGCAAAGCCAAACACTATCATTTTGCTCTGCTTGGCCTCGCCCTTGCGTCTTTCGCTATCTACCTGCTTATTCAAGAAAAACCGGTCTGGATCAGCCTGCCGTTTTTGCTGAGCATTATTATTGTTTACAAGCATGGCAAAGCCGTTTGGGAAACCGAAAAGCCAGCGCAAATTGCACCAATGATGCCCGTGATTGTGAAATGCTCACTGGTCACTAACCTATTGTTTGCAGGGGTTGTCGTAGCTCAAACTCTATTGAGTTAAATGAGACTAATCATTGCAAAGGGATCAAGCGCCGATATACTCAAAGTAAGCTCATTGTTCAAAAGGTATACTAATGGAATACAACACTTCAGCACTGTGCGACATATATTTGGATCAAGTTGATGTCGTGGAGCCAATGTTCAGCAACTTCGGTGGACGTGCATCCTTCGCAGGACAGATCACGACATTAAAGTGTTTTGAAGACAACGCTTTGATTCGCTCTGTACTAGAGCAAGACGGTCTGGGGCGTGTGTTGTTAATCGATGGGGGCGGCTCACTACGTAAAGCGCTGATCGATGCTGAGATAGCCCTACTTGCCGAAGACAATGAGTGGGAAGGGATTGTGGTTTACGGGTGCGTTCGTGAAGTCGATGAGCTTGAAGACATGAACCTAGGTATCCAAGCCTTGGCTTCTATCCCTGTTGGTGCGAGCCAAGAAGGTGTCGGTGAATTAGACGTTCCAGTGAACTTTGGCAGCGTGACCTTCTTACCTGAAGATTACCTCTACGCAGACAACACTGGCATCATTCTTTCTGCCGAACCTCTAGATGTAGAACTCGATTTGGATGTCGAGGAAGAAGACGTCGAGTAACTCTCACTCAGCTTCAAATAATAAAACAAATCATAAGAACACAAACAAAAACGCCCGCTACTGAGTAGCGGGCGTTTTTTTAAATCTGAAGAGTCGATTACTCTACTTCATCCATTTTACCAAGAAGGTTACGGATGCGATCTTGCCATGCTGAATGCTCTTCCTGCATTTGCTGAGTTTTTTGCTCTAGCTCGTGACGGCTTGCTTTAAGCTCACCAGCTTCTGTTGCTAGTGCTTGTTTCTCTTCTTTAAGCTCTTCCACTTCCATTTGAAGAAGTGCAATTGTATCTACTGCTGTTTGAATTTTTGCTTCTAGCTGCTCTAGTACTTCAAAAGACATTCTGGCCTACCTTTAAGTTATCCGTTTGATGGTGAAGGTTCACTCCACTTATTTCCCCATTCTACTCAGCAGAGCAAGGATAAACACTCAATATATTCGATATTTTGCGCCATTCGATGAAAAAAACAGCACTTTTTACCGAATATTGACGTGAACGATTACCGCCACAACGGCAAACCGATTATTTTGATGAATAATAACTGTTTTCCACTGCGAATTGATCGAGAGCAATCTCCAAAAAACAAAAAGGCAAACGTTTCCTTTTGGATATGGTAAAATTCGCCGCGAAATTTCTATTCCCCCTTTGAAAATTTTGGAGTCCGCATGAAACGCGATTTAGCAATGTCATTCTCTCGTGTCACAGAAGGTGCAGCACTAGCTGGTTACAAGTGGCTTGGCCGTGGCGATAAAAACGCTGCAGATGGCGCTGCTGTAGAAGTAATGCGTAGCCTATTAAACAAAACCGAAATTAGCGGTGAGATTGTTATCGGCGAAGGTGAAATCGATGATGCACCTATGCTATACATCGGCGAAAACGTAGGTGTGGGCGGCGACGCTGTCGACATCGCAGTTGACCCAATTGAAGGGACACGCATGACAGCAATGGGCCAATCAAATGCATTGGCTGTATTGGCTGCGGGCGAAAAAGGCAGCTTCCTTAAAGCGCCTGATATGTACATGGAAAAGTTGGTTGTTGGCCCTGGCGCTAAAGGCGTGATTGACCTAGAACTGCCACTAACAGAAAACCTAGAAAACATCGCTAAAGCACTAGGTAAAACACTTGATACTCTAGTCGTAACCACGCTTGCTAAGCCTCGTCATGATCAAGTCATCGCCGACATGCAAGCAATGGGCGTTCGTGTATTTGCTGTGCCAGACGGTGATGTTGCGGCTTCTATCTTAACCTGTATGCCAGACAGTGAAGTAGACGTCATGTACTGCATCGGCGGCGCACCTGAAGGTGTGGTCTCGGCGGCGGTAATTCGCGCACTCGACGGCGACATGCACGGTCGTCTTCTACCTCGCCACGAAGTGAAAGGCGACACAGAAGAGAACCGCAAGCACGGTGAACTTGAACTTGAGCGCTGCGCAGAAATGGGCGTAACGGCGGGTATCGTATTGAAGATGGAAGACATGGCACGCAGCGACAACGTTGTATTCTCAGCAACAGGCATCACTAAGGGTGACTTGCTAGAAGGTATTTCTCGTCAAGGTAATATCGCAACCACAGAAACCCTGCTTATCCGTGGCCGCTGCCGTACAATTCGCCGCATCAAATCTATCCACTACCTAGAGCGTAAAGATCCAGAAGTAGTAGGTCATATCCTGTAAGCCTAAATTCGGTGAAACAGAATATTCCAAGGCTGATACCTAGTATCAGCCTTTTGTTTTATTAGCGCACCAGAATCTGACCATGGCAGCCAATAGAGTAAAACGCTATCTATAGAGTAAATTATCATCAATATAGTAAATGGTTTGCTTTATAAACACCTTGCCTCATAATAGTAAGGTTCATTAGGTAGGGATAGTATGAAAACAAGCGACAGAATCTTACAGACCATTAAGCGTCAAGGCGCGGTAACCGCGAAACAACTGTCAGAAGAATTTGGCATGACGACAATGGGGGCAAGGCAACATCTGCAAAGCCTGGAAGATGACGGTATTCTTGCGTTTCATGATGTGAAAGTGAAAGTGGGTCGCCCGACTCGCCACTGGTCCCTGACTCAACAAGGTCATAACCAATTTTCAGACCGACATGGTGAACTCACCATTCAAGTGATTGATGCTGTCGAGAATCTATTTGGTAAAGAAGGGCTGGCTAAGGTTGCTGCCGAGCGTGAACAACACACTCTTAAGCAGTATCAAACTGCGCTGTCTGGCTGTGATTCACTCATCAGCAAGCTTAAAAAACTCACCCAGCTTCGTGAAGACGAAGGCTACATGGCTGAGCTTCAAGAGCATGATGATCACTACATCTTGATTGAGAACCACTGCCCTATCTGTAAGGCTGCAACTCGCTGCCCTAGCCTGTGCCAATCTGAGCTCAACGTGTTTACTGAGTTACTAAAAGATGAGTGTCACGTGAGCCGTACAGAGCACATCATTGCTGGCGAACGACGCTGCACTTACACCTTAACACCCGCCCTTTGATTGCAAAGGTAATCGGCTAATACCGTCTCAATATTGAGAAAATACAAATAGATTAAAATTTGTACAGATTTCTTTCTTAAGCTTAGAGCATATGAAACACGCTTAATGCTAAGGAAGGAATGATGGCGCATCCACAACCCGCTCAAAAACTGCCACCCTTTGATGAACTTGTCCAACTCGCGAAAAGCGACCCGAAAGCATTCAATCAATTCAAACACGAGATGTGCGAACAGATGATTTGTTCGGCTTCAGACGTGATGCAAGACCGACTTCGTGCGCAGCAAAGTCACATCGACTTAGTGGTTAGCCGTTGTAAAAACCCACACCACGCCAATGTCGTACTCATGCAAGAGCTGCGCTGTCAGGTCTGTAAGTTCCAAGATGCACTCGAAGGGCGCTGCGGCTTTGAAGAATCTCTGCCTGAAAATGTCGTGCCTTTTAAGCCGAATACCGAACCTAAAATGTACTGAAATTAGCAAAGCACTAAAAAGAAAAAGGGAGCGTAATGCCCCCTTCTTATTGGTTCGCTGTTCAATATTTACATGGGTCTTCGCCGTAGTCATTACGGCCTTCTGTACCTTTCAACAAACCACACTCAATCAGAATCCAGAAACCACACACTAATGCCGCGACGGTTGCCGCCATATGAATTGGCGATACCGGCTCTGTCGTCGTTGCAACCATTGGCGAAGCTAAACGACCCAATACTAATGGCACATTCAATAGTAGCCAGTAATTAGACTTATTGCGGTCGTGCCAGCGCTTAGCGGTTACCGCAAGGTCTGGGATCACAAGCATCAATAGGATGATTGGTAGCAGGATATAAGAGTAAGCAGGGAACAACACAGAGATACCTGAAGCAAAACCGGTAATCGCTATGTAGTAGAAAACATTCCAAATCCAGTAAGTCTTACGACCAATTCTCCCCTTGAAAGAGAGCAGTAATTCTTTCATCGACATCTTAAATACTCAAATTTATACGCCGCTAAAAGTCAGCAGCAATGGTTAGTTTATTACTTTTTGAAAGCAACTTTTATCCATATCACGAATATTCACCGTTAAGCTTCTTACATGACTCGCTTGTTCTTGCAGGATCTGCATTAACGATCGTGACAATTCTCGCTTTTGCTCTTCCGTTCGTCCCGAAAGTAACTCAAAGCTGATATGAATAAAGTCTACACTATCTTCCTCATCACCGACCAACCAATTATGGCAACGCAGTGAACGAGATTTCACTGATGGCACATCAAACAAGCCACATGTGAGAGCGACTTGGTGGAGATCTTCCAGTAAGCCTTGGATATTTACTCGCTCATCCACTGAATTGGAGTACTCTAGAACTAGATTCGGCATTGTTACTTCCTGTTGTTAACGCAATCGTTTGTCCCTTAATAACAACTAACGATGAAAAATCCGAGAAGTTAGCTATTATTCTGTCTGCCGGATCACTGATATATGCTCAAAATCTACTCTGACCATTGAGTAAGATCCAAGAAAGTCATGACCACAGTCATGATCTGTTGATATTAATCTGTTATATTATTTCGTAATAAAGTTTACTTTTTTACATTCGATTTATTTAAATACTTTGGAGATATTCCTATGCGTCATCCTGTAGTTATGGGTAACTGGAAACTAAACGGCAGCAAAGAAATGGTTGTTGATCTACTAAACGGTCTTAACGCTGAACTTGAAGGCGTAACAGGCGTAGACGTAGCAGTTGCTCCACCAGCACTTTTCGTTGATCTAGCAGAGCGTACGCTTACTGAAGCGGGCAGCGCGATCATCCTAGGTGCTCAAAACTCTGACCTAAACAACAGCGGTGCATTCACTGGCGACATGTCTCCAGCAATGCTTAAAGAGTTCGGCGCATCTCACATCATCATCGGTCACTCTGAGCGTCGTGAATACCACAACGAATCAGATGAGTTCGTAGCTAAGAAATTCGCATTCCTAAAAGAGAACGGCCTAACTCCAGTTCTTTGTATCGGTGAATCTGAAGCACAAAACGAAGCAGGCGAAACTGTTGCAGTATGTGCTCGTCAACTTGACGCTGTTATCAACACTCAAGGTGTTGAAGCTCTTGAAGGCGCTATCATCGCTTACGAACCAATCTGGGCTATCGGTACTGGTAAAGCAGCTACAGCTGAAGATGCACAGCGCATCCACGCTCAAATCCGTGCACACATCGCAGAGAAATCTGAAGAAGTTGCTAAGAAAGTTGTTATCCAATACGGCGGTTCTGTTAAGCCAGAAAACGCAGCAGCTTACTTCGCACAACCAGACATCGACGGTGCTCTAGTTGGCGGCGCAGCTCTAGACGCGAAAAGCTTCGCAGCTATCGCTAAAGCAGCAGCTGAAGCAAAAGCTTAATTTAAACCTCACCGTTTAGATTAGATGAAAGGTCAACTTAGGTTGGCCTTTTTTGATCTCGCTCGAAAACCGCCACTCCCAACCTCTTTTTTGCACTGAGCTCTTTGTAACTTAATAACATTCCGGTTTATTAGACTGCGTTATGAAGATTTATACACAAGCTCATCTAAACACATTTCGAAAACAGCTCCGAAACAACATGCCTCAACCAGAACGCAAGCTATGGTTTTATATACGGAACAAGCAGCTTGGTATTAAGTTTCGCAGACAACATAGCATCGGAAAGTACGTCGTGGATTTCTTCAGCTGTGAACTAAAACTGGCCATTGAGATAGATGGTAATAGCCACTTTTCAGAACAAGCACAGGCTTACGATCATCAGCGTACACGAGACTTAAACAAGATTGGAATCAAGGTGCTTCGCTTTACCAATAATGAAGTTAATCAGAATCTTGAAGAAGTTTTGGTGAAAATCATGAATTCAATCCCCAAATAAACTTCTGTGTACGCATCCCCCTCTAACTCCCCCTTATTTCAACATTTTCGATTACCCTGCCGATCTAAGGTAAAGGGGGAGAACTTTCTTTGTTCACTTAGGTTCCTAGGCTTACTGAAACCATAAAATGTTCAATAAATCGCTAATAGGAAAGCTTACGTTAATCGCTAAAATTAGTTGTAGTCGGTATATGCTCCAACAACTACGGAACGGTTCCTCCCCTTTCCAATGAAAGCTAAAGGGATCTAGAAACCTGACATAAGGGGAGGCTAGGAGGGGATTTTACAATGAATCTAAAGAACGGCAGGCACAAAAAAACCGCTGAATAATCAGCGGTTTTTAAATTTGTTAAGCGAACGCTAAGCGTGGCTTAGAACAACTCTTCTGCAACGCGGAACAGCTCAGAACGGTCTGGGTTCTGCATGTTCTCGATACAATCGATGATGTCGTGGTGAACAAGTTCTTCTTTCTCGATACCAACACAACGACCACCGTGACCTTCTTGAAGAAGGTGAACAGCGTAGTTACCCATACGAGAAGCCAATACACGGTCAAATGCAGTAGGACGACCACCACGTTGGATGTGACCAAGAACCGTTGCACGAGTTTCACGACCTGTTGAAGATTCGATCTCTTTAGCCAGTTCGTTAGCATCCATCATTAGCTCAGTTAGAGCGATGATTGCGTGCTTCTTACCTTTCGCAATACCATCTTGGATGTTGCTGATAAGCTGTTCTTTATCTAGGCCAGTCTCTGGAGTAATGATGTACTCACAACCACCCGCGATTGCTGACATAAGCGTAAGGTCACCACAGTGACGGCCCATGATTTCAACAATAGAAATACGTTGGTGAGAAGAAGACGTGTCACGTAGACGGTCAATTGAATCAATAACAGTGTTAAGCGCTGTTAGGTAACCGATTGTGTAGTCAGTACCCGCGATATCGTTATCGATTGTGCCTGGAAGACCGATACATGGGTAACCCATTTCAGTCAGCTTCTTAGCACCCATGTAAGAACCGTCACCACCGATAACAACAAGTGCTTCGATACCGTGCTTCTTAAGGTTCTCAATGCCTTTCTCACGAACAGCAACGTCTTTAAATTCAGGGAAACGTGCAGAACCTAAGAAAGTACCACCACGGTTGATCACGTCAGATACGCTTGAACGGTCAAGCTTTTCGATACGGTCTTCAACAAGGCCTTGGTAGCCATCGTAAATACCGTAAACTTCAATGCCAACTGATAACGCAGTACGAACAACGCCGCGAACTGCTGCGTTCATACCTGGAGCGTCACCACCACTGGTCAAAACACCGATCTTCTTAATCATGCTCACCCTCGATTTTTGGGAATCTATTATTCAATTCTTGTTCTTGCTGATTGTATATCAACAAGATTTTAAATCTATATTTGTGCGTTATGTTACATTTCCTCAACAGGAATAGCACTCAAATCGCGTAAAATTATGTAACATTTCTACTTCTGTAAGAGTATTACAGTTTTACTCAATAACTTTGTTGATTCACATCAGAATCAACATTAATTGTTACTAAGGTGGTTTTTGAATCACCTAACAGTTAATAATTTTTACTCACTTTAGTTCAAAAGCCACTCACTTACCATTTGCCCGCTGATTTTTAGCACGCATTACCACGAGTGGAATTTCTGCTGCTTCTCTGGTCCAAATACGACCGAATACGGGTCTTGGTGAATTAATACATCAGCATCAGGGAACACGGAGATAAGCTTAGCCTCTACTTCGTCAGAAATGCGATGCGCTTCAATAAGTGGGATATTATCTTCCAATTCTAGATGCAGTTGGATGAAGCGTATTGGCCCCGAGCGACGCGTTCGTAATTGATGCACACCCAACACGCCTTCCACGCTCAATGATGTCTCTTTAATCTGTTTCAGCTCATCATCTGGCAGCTTATGATCAAGCAGAGACTGAACCGCTTCCATCGCCATTTGATAAGCGCTGTACAGAATGTAGATACCTATACCCACCGCAAATACAGAGTCCGCTTGGCCAAGCCCAAACCAACTCAATGCCAGTGCCAGCATAATCGCGGCGTTCATATAAAGGTCTGATTGATAGTGCAATGAATCGGCTGCAATAGCTTGGCTACCCGTTTTGTTGACCACATGTTTTTGGAAGCGAACCAGACCAAAGGTCATCACTATCGCGAACAGGCTGACGTAGATACCAATTTCTGGAGAGTTCAGTTCATGAGGTCGGAAGAAGCGCTCAATACCATTGAGAATAAGGAAACATGCAGAGCCTGAAATAAACATTGCCTGCGCTAATGCAGCGAGAGATTCAGCCTTACCATGACCAAAGGTGTGCTCTTTGTCGGCAGGCTGCAGAGAGTAACGAACCACGATAAGGTTAACGACAGAGGCCGCGATATCCAGCATTGAATCCACGACGGAAGCCAACAGACTCACGGAACCTGTCACCCACCAAGCTGCGACTTTCACTATCAATAAAATAGTGGCGATGGTGGTGGCTGCCCAAGCGGCGAGCGTAACTAAACGTGCGTATTCTTGTTTCATAACTTGGCTATAAAGTGACTGATAGCACAAAGTATAACCTGCAAACCACCAATTGAATATGACAGCCATGATGTGAAACATTCATTTTTAAGGATCAAAAAAAGCGACACTCGGCCGCTTCTTTCTAAACACTTTCATTCAACGCTGATTTTTCAAGCAATGAATTACTTGTCTTTGTTCATGCGTTTTCCCATTTTGTCAGCACACTTAGTCATGCGCTCTTGTTGGATTTCTTTCAGTTGAGTCTTTTGCTCAGCCGTTAGTACGCTCATCATTTGGTGTTGCTTCTTAAGCATTGCTACGCGACGCTCAGTTTGCTTCTCAACCATTTGGCTTGCTAGGTCGTTTGCTGCTGCTTCGTCAAAGTTGTCAGCAAGTACCAATGCTTGAACCTTTTCGTGATGCGCTTTCATTTGCGCCATTTTTGCCGTTTTGTTTGCACCGCGCTTTGCTTTCATCTCAGCACGGTCTGCTTCACGCATCTCTTTTAACTGTTCTTTTTGAGCGTCGGTTAGGTCTAGTTGGCGCATTACTTTTTTATCGAAACCGCCACACTTGTCGTGCATACCTTTGTGGTCACCTTTATCACCACCACCGTAAGCATACGCGCTTGCTGTACCTAACATTAGTGGAAGTGCCGCAGCTGCTAGTACAAGTTTCTTAGTCATTTTCATAATTGTTGCCTCAATTCGGTATAATAAGTCATGTGTTGCGTCTGTTTCTCAGCGCTTAGATATAGATTAGTCTTTCCCTCGTAAAGTGACGTTTAGAAAGCGTAAAGAATCGTAAAGAGTGAAAGTTGACGAATAATTAGCAGTATTATTAACCTGTAAATAGTAGATAACCGATTAAGGCTTCCCAATGGCGAACATTCTTCTTATTGATGACGACACCGAGTTAACCAGCTTACTCAAAGACATTCTGAGCTTTGAGGGCTTCACTGTTTCCGAAGCCAATGATGGCTATGCAGGGCTGGAAGCTATCAATGATGAGATTGACCTGATTCTTTTGGATGTGATGATGCCGCGTCTTAATGGCATGGAAACACTAAAGAAACTGAGAGAAAATTGGGAAACACCAGTGCTGATGCTGACCGCAAAAGGCGAAGAGATCGACCGTGTGATTGGTCTTGAACTTGGCGCGGATGATTACCTGCCTAAACCTTTCAGTGACCGAGAGTTGTTAGCTCGTATTCGAGCTATCTTGCGTCGTACTCAAACCAACACCGCACCTAAGGCGGCCAGTGATAGAGTTCAATATCAAGACATCGAAGTCTTCCCGGGCAAACAAGAAGCCTACTGCAATGGGGAGCTCATCGACCTCACCACAACCGAGTTCGCCCTACTGAGTCACCTTATCCAAAACCCAGGGCAAGTGATCACCAAAGAAGCATTGAGTTTGGATGTGCTGGGTAAAAGGCTCGCAGCGTTTGACCGCGCGATAGACATGCACATCTCTAATCTACGTAAGAAGATTCCTGAGCGCACTGACGGCAAATCACGTATCAAAACCTTACGAGGCCGTGGCTACTTATTGGTAGAGGAAGATTAATGCGTATACCTAAAATCACCAGCTTATATGGACGTATCTTTGCTATCTTTTGGTTCACCATGTTACTGGTGCTTTTGTCGGTGCTGTCACTTCCCCATTTAGACCCTCGAGTCGCGCGAGATGTGCCCGCAGATCACCTCGATAAACTCGAGCGTATCGCTAAAATCACAGAGAAACGCTACGCCAAAGAACCTAATCTGGGCAAGATTGTCTTCCAACTGGAGGCGCCACGCAGCCGCAAGGATTCTAGAGCTCGCATCTACCTGACCGATCTTGAGGGCGCAGTCCTTACCTCGAAAAGGCATTCAGACTATAAGCTAAAGGCGATTCGTAACTTTGTTACCTCGATTGATAACCCTGAGATACCGAAGCAAAAACTCTACGGACACTACATGGTCGCAGGGCCAGTGCCAATTACTCTCGCTGGTGAAGAGTTGCTGATGTATGCCGGAGTGAAGTGGAACCAACCACCGCCATTCTTACTGCGCCTGTTTGATAAACCTCTGCAGCTATTGCTTGCCGTGATGTTGGCGAGTACCCCGCTATTACTTTGGTTAGCTTGGGCACTGAGTCAACCCGCTCGCAGGCTAGAACGCGCGGCACAACGCGTGGCGAAAGGTCAATTCGAGGTCGATCCAACACTCGAAAAAGGTACTTCAGAGTTCAGACAAGCTGGTGAAAGCTTTAACCAGATGGTAGAAGCGGTAAACCAGATGATTTCGGGGCAACAACGCCTGCTCTCTGATATCTCACACGAGCTCCGCTCGCCACTGACACGTCTTCGCATGGCCAATGCACTGGCGATTCGTAAACAAGGCGAGAGCCAAGAATTAGAACGCATTGATACCGAAGCACAGCGTTTGGAACAGATGATCAGTGAGCTGCTGACGCTATCTCGTATGCAGGTCGACAGCCATATTACTCGTGAGGTTCAGCCTATCTCGAGCCTATGGGAAGAGATCTTAAAAGACGCAGAGTTTGAAGCCGAACAGATGGGCAAACAACTGACGTTCTCGGAGATCCCAGAACGCTCTATTTCGGGGAACCCTAAACTGCTGATGAGTGCGCTAGACAACATTACACGCAATGCCATCTACTACGGTAAAGACCAAGTGGATGTACAGTTCCATGTGGTTCAAGATCAGCTAACAATTTGCGTCAATGATAATGGTGATGGTGTTCCAGAGGATGAACTCGATTCTATCTTCAGACCTTTTTACCGTGTCTCAACAGCGCGTGACAGAAACTCTGGCGGCACAGGGCTTGGATTAACCATTACTGAAAGTGCGATTCGCCAACACAGCGGAACCATCACCGCAACCCGCAGCCAGCTCGGTGGATTACAACTCGAAATCACCCTGCCTATCTTACCGGTGTAATACCCCCACAAAGATCGCAGTTGATAATGATTGTTATTACCATTATGGTAAATCCTCTAATTAAGGAGGATTTACCATGTCGCACACTTTCCCTGCTTTACCCTACGCTTACGATGCCCTAGAGCCTTACATTGACGCTAAGACAATGGAAGTGCATTACAGCAAGCACCATAGAACCTACTACGATAAGTTTGTTGCGGCGGTGTCTGGCAGCGAGCTAGAACAGCAATCTCTGACCGAGATCTTTGCCAACATATCTCAGCACAGCCCTGACGTGCGTAACAATGGGGGTGGCTACTACAATCACATCTTGTATTGGAATTGCATGTCGCAAGACGGTGGTGGTGAACCTACGGGCGAGCTTGGCGAGGCTATCAAAAGCACATTCGGAGATTTCGAGACGTTCCAAAATCAGTTCGCCCAAGCGGCAATCAATACCTTTGGCTCCGGCTTTGCTTGGCTAGTGGTAGAGCAAGGGCAACTGAAGATCATCTCAACCTCGAACCAAGATAATCCGTGGATGGATACCGTGGCGAGTGATGGTGAACCGATTCTCGCGCTCGATGTTTGGGAACACGCCTACTACATCAGCTACCAAAACCGTCGTCCTGATTACATCAATGCATGGTGGAACGTGGTGAATTGGAATGCCGTATCTGAAAACTACGCGCAAGCACTAACGAACCAAGCGTAAGCGAATGGTGACGGTGGCGAACTGTACTCACTCAGCTTGCCACCGTATACTCGGGCTATCTTTGATTACTCTTGTGAACCAACATGTTTGATATCGCTCTATACGAACCAGAAATTGCACCCAATACGGGTAACATCATCCGCCTATGTGCTAACTGCGGCGCAAACCTGCACCTGATTGAACCGCTTGGCTTTGATTTTGAAGAGAAGAAGGTTCGTCGTGCTGGATTGGATTACCACGACCTTGCGCGAGTTAAGCGTCACAAGAACCTAGAAGCTTTCCTTGAGTATCTAGAGAATGAACGTGAGGGTGATTTCCGCATCTTTGCTTGCACCACAAAAACGACAAGCCACCACGTTGATGCGAAATTCCAACAAGGCGATGTGCTGATGTTTGGCCCTGAGACTCGCGGCCTGCCTGCTGAGTTCATTGAAAGCATGCCAATGGAGCAACGTATTCGTATTCCAATGATGCCAGACGCACGCAGCCTCAACCTGTCTAACGCAGTGGCAATCATTGCTTTTGAAGCATGGCGACAAATGGGCTTTGAAGGCGCGGTATAACCGAACACTCAAGCTTATCTTTTATCTGTTATCTGTTATCTGTTATCTGTTATCTGTTATCGATAGTAAACAGTAAGTAACAGCTAGCGACAGACAATAAAAAAGGCTCTTACCATTATCACTTTCTTGCGAAGGATAAAGGTAAGAGCCTTTTCTGTTTTCCCTCTATATAAAGAGAGAAAAGATTAATTAGTTTAAGCGGTTACGATCGTTGTCGTCGTCTTTATTCTCAAACTCACCTTCAAAGGTGTTGCCGTCTTTTGATTGGTCAGATGGATCGCGATTGAATGGGTCTTGTCCAAATGGGCTCTGGCCAAAACCAGCTTGTCCACCGGCATGGAAACCACCAGACATGTTGGTCACCACCATTTTTTCCATCATTTTCTTGGCAATCATCGCTCTTGGTGCTGGCAATAATACCAACATACCGAGTGCGTCCGTCATAAAACCCGGAGTCAGCAGCAATACACCGGCAACTGCAAGCATCACGCCTTCAAGAATCTGTTGTGCTGGCATTTCGCCTTGTTGCAAACGACCTTGCACAGACATAAGTGTCTGAATGCCTTGGCTACGAACCAGCGATGCACCCACAAATGCAGTGATCAAAACCAACGCAATAGTTGGCCACAATCCTAAGAAGCCACCAACTTGAATAAATAGCCCAATCTCAATGATGGGTACGAAGATAAATAGTAATAATAAGATAGGAAACACACGCCCTCCTTTGTTACTTGCAGTTTACGCTGAAAGCCCTAACAATCTCAAATTTATCCTGTAAATAAGCGTGTTTATTGACCAAGAATAACTTTGCAAAATATTGACGAAACAAAACCGAAAAAGGTGATCCACTTAATATTTTTATGCGCTAAGTACAGTATCATGTGCCACATAAGTCAGGACGGATTTATCAGCCCAATATTCTAGCGAACGGAGTATTTGCACACAGAATAGGCTAATAACTAACTATATAATCAGAATAATTCTCTAAGGATCCTGTTATGGCTACTCAATCAGAAGCTCAAGTTGAAGCTCCTCAAGCTACTCGTCTCGAAGAAGATCTATTAGGTCAACGTCATGTTCCGGCTGATGCTTACTACGGCATCCACACTCTACGCGCAGTTGAAAACTTCAACATCTCAAATGTAACGATCTCAGATGTACCTGAATTCGTTCGCGGTATGGTGATGACTAAGAAAGCAGCGGCTTTAGCAAACAAAGAGTTAGGTGTAATTCCAAGCGAAGTGGCTAAATACATCATCCAAGCTTGTGACCTAATTCTAGACACGGGTAAGTGCATGGATCAGTTCCCATCGGACGTTTTCCAAGGTGGTGCTGGTACTTCTGTAAACATGAACGCAAACGAAGTTGTTGCGAACGTGGCTCTTGAACTTATGGGCAAAGAAAAAGGCCAATACGAGTTCATCAACCCGAACGACCATGTAAACCGCAGCCAATCTACAAACTGTGCTTACCCAACTGGCTTCCGTATCTCTGTTTACAACAGCGTTCGTAAACTGATTGATGCGATCGAATACCTAAAAGGTGCATTCGAACTTAAGAGCCAAGAATTCAACACGATTTTGAAGATGGGTCGTACTCAGCTTCAAGACGCAGTTCCAATGACGGTTGGCCAAGAGTTCCACGCTTGGGCTGTAACCATCAATGAAGAAATCAAAAACCTAGAATACACTTCAAAACTACTGCTTGAAGTAAACCTAGGCGCAACGGCTATCGGTACAGGTCTGAACGCAGCACCGGGTTACCAAGGCCTAGCAGTGAAACACCTAGCAGAAGTAACAGGCCTAGAGTGTGTAGCGGCTGAAGATTTAATCGAAGCAACGTCTGACTGTGGCGCATACGTAATGACGCACGGCGCACTTAAGCGTCTAGCAGTTAAGCTATCTAAGATCTGTAACGACTTGCGTCTACTTTCTTCAGGTCCACGTACTGGTTTGAACGAGCTAAACCTACCTGAACTGCAAGCAGGTTCTTCAATCATGCCTGCTAAAGTAAACCCAGTTGTACCTGAAGTAGTAAACCAAGTTTGCTTCAAAGTTCTAGGTAACGACAACACGGTTTCTTTCGCTGCGGAAGGTGGTCAACTTCAACTGAACGTAATGGAACCTGTTATTGCACAAAGCATGTTTGAGTCTCTAGACATCCTAACAAACGCTTGTGTGAACCTACGCGACAAGTGTGTAGACGGCATTACGGTGAACAAAGAAGTATGTGAATCACACGTATTTAACTCTATCGGTATCGTCACTTACCTAAACCCATACATTGGCCACCACGAGGGTGACATTGTTGGTAAGATCTGTGCTGAGACAGGTAAGAGCGTTCGTGATGTGGTTCTAGAGCGCGGTTTATTAACCGAAGAAGAACTTGATGACATTTTCTCTGTTGAAAATTTGATGCATCCTCAGTATAAAGCGAAGCGCTACGAATAAAGTTAGCGAGAAAGGGTTCCAAACGGAGCCCTTTTTTAGGCTCCAATACGGTTAACCATGATTATTTTGTGGATTTCCGTTGGTTGCGCTTTTGCCAAATTGAATCTAAACCATAGAACTATTATGTGAACATTCCAGCGGCGAATGTTCACATAATAAAATCTAAATGAGGTGTTACTTATGATTGCAGTAGAACTGTTTGTCGTCCTGCTCTTTATCTTTTTGGGGGCCAGAATTGGCGGTATCGGTATTGGTTTTGCCGGTGGTGCTGGTGTTATTGCCCTTTCACTTATTCTTGGCGTTCCAACAAGCCAATCTTTCATCCCGATCGACGTAATCTTGATCATCATGTCAGTTATCACCGCAATTGCTGCAATGCAAGTTGCTGGCGGTATGGACTGGTTGGTACAAATTGCCGAAAACTTTTTGCGTAAACACCCTGAACGCATCACCTTTTACGCGCCGATTGTGACCTTTGTAATGACATTAATGGCGGGTACTGGTCACACAGCATTCTCTACGCTTCCTGTTATTGCAGAAGTAGCGAAAGGCCAAGGTGTTCGTCCTTCTCGTCCACTGTCTATCGCAGTTGTCGCTTCTCAAATTGCTATCACAGCTTCGCCAATCTCGGCTGCAGTTGTGGCTTTCGCAGCAATGTTGGCACCATTTGGTGTTGATTACCTAACGCTATTGATGGTTTGTATCCCAACAACCTTCATCGCTTGTATGGTTGGTGCGGTTGTTGCTAACTACATGGGTAGCGAATTGAAAGACGATCCTGTTTATCAAGAACGTCTAGAGAAAGGTCTAATCAAGCTAGCAACAGAAGAGAAACGCGAAATTCTACCTACAGCGAAGAAAGCAACGTACATCTTCCTAGCTGCAATTGGTTTCGTGGTTTGTTACGCAGCGGCTATCTCTAGCTCTGTTGGCCTAATTGAAAACCCGGCGCTAGGTCGTAACGAAGCGATCATGTCTGTAATGCTGGCAGCAGCAGCGGCTATCGTGATGTTCACTAAGATTGATGCAGCGAAGATTTCTTCAGCACCAACGTTCCGTTCTGGTATGACGGCATGTGTATGTGTACTTGGTGTGGCTTGGTTAGGTTCAACGTTTGTAAACGCACACGTTGCTGAAATCAAAGACGTAGCAGGCGCTCTACTGGCTGACTACCCATGGATGCTGGCTCTTGTTCTGTTCTTCGCTTCTATGCTGCTTTACTCTCAAGGCGCAACAACAGTTGCACTGATGCCTGCAGCACTAGCGATTGGCGTAGCACCACTAACAGCCGTTGCTTCTTTTGCTGCGGTAAGTGCGCTGTTCGTACTTCCAACTTACCCTACGCTACTAGCAGCGGTTGAGATGGATGACACAGGCTCAACGCGTATCGGTAACTACGTATTCAACCACCCATTCTTCATTCCAGGTGTGGTAACAATCAGTACTGCGGTAGCACTCGGCTTCGCATTCGGCGGTCTGTTTATCTAACATTCGCTGGTGATTGAACATTTAAAAGGAAGCTTCGGCTTCCTTTTTTGTTTTCTGCTCAATGTGTTATTTGATACGCATCAAATAACCATTATAAACTTTAAAAACCGCCTAAAAATAAAGTTTGAATAAAATTCCAAGATTATTCTGCCTAATCATAAACAACACCTACCAAATCAATCTCCTTCCACTTCCAGTTAATCCACAACGAATATTAATCCAAGCTAACTAACCAAAAAACCTTGACGATTTTCTGCCATTTTTTAGCCCTTTCATTAGCCATTATTTTTGTGAACAGCACCAAACTTAAATACCGGAGTAAGGAATAAAATAACCGCAGCTAAATTAAATCTAACTTCATTTGGATTAGTAAATATAAAAACAACCTTAATTTAAAGTCAGCAACTTTATATCGTTGAGTGCTTTATAAGTGTCCGTGTATTTACAATCTATAAATCATTAGTCGCTAATTCACATCACTTCTATTTAAGATGATGTAAGGAGATAGCCATGACAACTCAAACGATACCAAGCGAGAAAAAAAAGGGCGGCTTCTTTGCCAACTTTAAATTCCCTTCTGCCTACACCATTCTATTTATTCTGATTGCGTTCGTCGCACTGCTTACCTGGATTGTTCCAGCAGGCCAATACGACCGTGCAATGAATGAAGAGCTAGGCCGAGAAGTACCCGTAACCGGAACCTATCAAGCGGTAGAAGGTAACCCTCAAGGCGTGATTGATGTACTGCTCGCGCCTATTGACGGCTTCTATGACCACAATAGCTATGAAGCGGCGGCTATCGACGTTTCGCTGTTCATCTTAATCATTGGTGGCTTCTTAGGGCTAGTAACCAAAACGGGTGCCATTGATGCCGGTATCGAGCGCGTCACCGCCCGCTTAGAAGGGCGAGAAGAGTTGATGATACCAATACTGATGGCGCTATTTGCCGCAGGTGGTACCGTCTACGGCATGGCGGAAGAATCACTGCCCTTCTATACATTGCTAGTGCCGGTAATGATGGCAGCTCGCTTTGACCCTCTTGTTGCCGCTGCGACCGTACTGCTTGGTGCAGGTATTGGGGTGCTGGGTTCAACGATTAACCCATTCGCAACCGTGATCGCTGCCAACGCCTCTGGTATTCCATTTACAGACGGTATCGTGTTGCGCATTGCGATGTTGATTATTGGTTGGGGTATTTGTGTTGCCTACGTAATGCGTTACGCAAGAATGGTTCAAGCCGATCCAACAACATCAATTGTCTACGACAAATACGAAGAGAACAAAGCGCACTTCTTAGGTAATGCGAGCGGCGAAAAACTTGAATTCACCGCGACTCGCAAACTGATTCTGACCATTTTTGGTGGCTCGTTCGCTGTAATGATTTATGGTGTATCCGTTGCTGGATGGTGGATGGCTGAGATCTCAGCGATGTTCTTAGCAGCAACCATCATCGTTGGTATTGTGGCTCGCATGAGCGAAGAAGAGTTTACCACCAGCTTCATTGATGGTGCCCGCGACCTACTTGGCGTTGCGCTCATCATAGGTATTGCACGTGGTATCGTAGTGGTGATGGACCGCGGTATGATCACCGATACCATTCTCTTCTCAGCAGAACAGATGGTAACGGGGCTTTCTTCGGTTATCTTCATTAACGTAATGTTCTTCTTAGAGATTCTACTGTCGTTCTTAGTGCCATCGACCTCTGGCTTAGCGGTACTGACCATGCCAATCATGGCACCACTGGCCGACTTTGCTGGCGTAGGTCGTGACTTGGTTATCACTGCGTACCAATCTGCATCTGGCTTGGTGAACCTAATCACCCCAACCTCCGCGGTGGTGATGGGTGGTTTGGCGATTGCTCGTGTCCCTTACGTGCGCTGGGTTAAATGGGTGATGCCACTAGTCGGTATATTGATGGTGTTCTGCATTGTTGTACTGAGTATTGGTGCGCTGATCTAACTAACAGCACTTCACTCCTTTCTCATCCAAAGCCGCTTCTCACAGCGGCTTTTTTATTGTTCCCTCTCAATGTAACCCTCTGCCACTGAAACAGCTCCTCAAAGCCATACACGCGATATTCAAGGTTCTTCTGTTCGTAACCAAGCTCAACTAAACTCAAAGCACTCGCAATAGAAGAATCAATCCTACTTTTAAACATCTAATTTTATTGATGAAATAACACTCTATTTTCAACCATGATGTTTAAACAAATAGTTAGTCACTTATTAGCGTTAATTATATTTAAAGTAATTAATAGCCTAATAAACAGACGAGGATTAATGCCCTTTTCTATCAAAAAACACACTTAAACAGCCGATTTTAAAATGTGATCGCAACAGCTTTATTCGCATTTACTTTGTTAATAAACAATTAATTCCACATCCAAAATTAAATATCTAAATAAAAACACTGCATACTTCCAAGCTAAGTACACTCTTATCAATAAAACTATTCTGCATATAATCCCTCGTAAATTAGATTCTAGTAAGTTTCGTCAAAAAAGCGTGCATAAAGTTCCCTAACTGCTAACTATTTAGAATGTATTATTCATAACTGAAAGTGCATAAAGTTTGTTAAAACCCTTAATTTTAAAGGGCTGCGGGATAAAAAACGATTTGTGATAGATCTCTAAGAATACCTGACTAGCAGGCGTAATATTAATTCCAGACAAGAGATATGAATAAATAATTCATTCTTCTCAACTGAAAATAAATAATTACTCTTAGCGATAAAAGTAATTCAAATATATAAGAGAGAGACGATCATGAGTAAGTTCTATGTAGGTTCTGAAATAGGTCAATTACGTCGCGTTCTAGTTCACCGTCCAAGACGCGCACTGACTCACCTAACACCCTCTAACTGTCACGATTTACTATTTGATGACGTACTGGCTGTTGAACGTGCTGGTAAAGAGCATGACGCATTTACTCAAACGCTGCGTGATCAAGGTGTTGAAGTTCTTCTTCTTACTGACCTACTAGCAGACACGCTAGCAGTGCCAGAAGCGAAAGATTGGCTTTTGAATCATCAAGTTTCTGATTACCGCTTAGGCAAAACCTTTGCTAACGATGTGCGCTGCTACTTGGGCGACTTACCAAACCTAGAACTAGCAAAAATCCTAACGGGTGGTCTGTCTTACGCTGAGATGCCAATGAAATCATCTTCAATGATGCAAGGCATGCACGCACCAACCGACTTCATTATCGAACCGCTACCAAACCACCTATTTACTCGTGACACATCTTGCTGGGTATACGGTGGCGTATCCATCAACCCGATGGCGAAACCTGCTCGTCAACGTGAAACCAACCACGTTCGCGCTATTTACCGCTGGCACCCAACATTTGCTGGCCAAGACTTCATTAAGTACTTCGGCGATGAAGAAAACATCAGCTACGACAACTCAACCATTGAAGGCGGTGACGTTCTTGTAATCGGTCGCGGTACGGTTCTTATCGGTATGTCTGAGCGTACAACAGCACAAGGTGTTGAGCACTTAGCATCTAGCCTATTCAAACACGGTCAAGCGAAACAAGTTATCGCAATGCAGCTACCAAAACACCGCTCTTGCATGCACTTAGACACCGTTATGACGCACATGAACGAAGATACGTTCTCTGTTTATCCTGAAGTGGTGAGTAAAGACGTACAGTGCTGGAACCTAACTGGTGATGAGTCTGGCGCAGTGAAAGTGAAAGAAGAGGGCTACTTCGTAACAGCTATCGAAAAAGCACTTGGCGTAGACAAGCTAAACCTAATCACGACCGGTGGTGACAACTTCCATGCAGAACGTGAGCAGTGGAACGATGCAAACAACGTTCTAACGGTTAAACCTGGCGTTGTGATTGGCTACGAAGGCAACACCTACACCAATGAAAAATACGATAAAGCAGGCATCACAGTTCTTCCTATCCCTGGAGATGAACTTGGCCGCGGTCGCGGTGGCGCACGCTGCATGAGCTGCCCAATTGAGCGTGATGGTATCTAATCACTAAGACGAAAACGGCCAAGTTGAATGATCTTAAATAATCTCAGCTTGGCCAAAATGAGAGAACACAATTATGACTAAGCAAACTGTTGTTGTTGCACTCGGCGGTAATGCCTTACTTCGTCGCGGTGAGCCGTTAGAAGCCGATGTTCAACGCCGTAATATTGAAACAGCGGTTAAAACCATCTCTGAAATCGCGAAAGTGTACAACGTGGTTCTAGTACATGGTAATGGCCCACAAGTTGGTTTACTGGCTCTGCAAGGTTTGGAATACAAAAAAGTAAACCCGTATCCGCTAGATGTATTGGGCAGTGAGACTCAAGGCATGATCGGCTACATGCTGATGCAAGAGTTCAAGAACTATCTACCTAACCGCAACATCTCGTGCATGTTGACCCAAATGACCGTTGATCCAAACGATCCTGCATTCGCCGATCCAACGAAGCCGATTGGCCCGATCTACGAAGAAGCGGAAGCGCGTGAATTGGCGGAGAAATTCCACTGGATCGTCAAACCAGACGGCCAACACTTCCGTCGCGTTGTGCCAAGCCCACGCCCTACTGGCATTGTTGAGCACGAAGCGATCACCCAACTTATCGATGCAGGCCACCTAGTGATTTGTACTGGCGGCGGTGGCATCCCAGTGAAAAAAGAGAACGGCAAATTAGTGGGTGTTGAAGCGGTTATCGACAAAGACATGTCAGCGGCTTTCTTAGCGAAACAACTGGATGCGGATGCACTGCTTATTTTGACCGACGCGGACGCTGTTTACCTTGATTGGGGCAAACCGACTCAACACGCACTGCGCAGCACCACACCAAGTGAACTGGCGAAATTCGAATTTGATGCAGGCTCTATGGGACCAAAAATTGAAGCATCGTGCGAATTCATTCAGCAAGGCGGCAAAGTCGTCGGTATTGGTGCACTCGAAGATGGTTTGCAAATCCTGCAAGGCTTGGCGGGCACCAACATCACCAAAGATTAATCTACTCGCGAGCTTTTCAAACCTTGCGAGAAAACTGAATCACCGTTTGAACTGAAATTAATACACAAAAATTGAATCGCGCTTTCTTGAATTTTCTTTCCCTGTAACAGGAAAGCGCCTAAATCTAAGAAGGAATACATCATGGCTTTTAACCTACGCAATCGTAACTTCCTAAAACTACTAGATTTCACTCCACGCGAAATTCAACACTTGTTAGATCTTTCTATGGAGCTAAAAAAAGCGAAGTACAACGGTTACGAACAGCCAACACTGACTGGCAAAAACATTGCGCTTATCTTTGAGAAAACCTCAACTCGTACTCGCTGTGCATTCGAAGTAGCGGCATTCGACCAAGGCGCTCGCGTGTCTTACTTAGGCCCATCTGGCTCTCAAATTGGCCACAAAGAATCAATGAAAGATACCGCTCGCGTTCTTGGCCGTATGTACGATGGCATTGAATACCGCGGCTTCGGTCAAGAAATCGTTGAAGAGCTCGGCGCTTACGCTGGAGTTCCAGTATGGAATGGTCTGACTGACGAATTCCACCCTACACAAATTCTTGCTGACTTCCTAACCATGACGGAATACGGCCGTGGTAAACAACTGCATGAAATCAACTTTGCTTACCTAGGTGATGCTCGCAACAACATGGGTAACTCTCTGATGGTTGGCGCAGCGAAAATGGGCATGGACATTCGCCTTGTTGCTCCAAAACAGTTCTGGCCACAAGAAGAACTATTGGCTCAGTGTCGTGAAATCGCAGAGCACACAGGTGGCAAAATTACACTGACTGAAGATGTTCAAGAAGGCGTGCAAGGTTGTGACTTCCTGTACACCGACGTTTGGGTATCTATGGGCGAAGCGAAAGAAGCATGGGCTGAGCGTATCAACCTAATGATGCCTTACCAAGTGAACATGGAAATGCTGAAAGCAACGGGTAACCCACATGTGAAATTCATGCACTGTCTGCCAGCTTTCCATGGCGAAGATACCACGGTAGGCAAACAACTTGCGGCTGAATATCCACAGCTAAAAGACGGTGTGGAAGTGACTGATGAGGTAGTTGAGTCTGAATACTCTATCGTCTTCGATGAAGCAGAGAACCGCATGCACACCATCAAAGCAGTCATGGTTGCGACATTAGGCAGCTAAGAAGTTAAGAAATTAAGCAGTTAAGCAGTTAAGCACTCACTTGTTCGCAAGACGTTAATAAGTTAAGTGCAATGACAGGGAAATGCGGGTGGCGTTCTTGGGATTTTGACCTTGGATAAAGCTCGCATTTTTTTTCATGTAGTTAAATAGATTATTACCTAAAAAAGCCTGAGATTCTCAGTTCCAACAAAGGCTTAAATGGAAGCTTAAAACGGACGTTATTTCGCATAAAAATCCATTAAATGAATACTTTACAGAAAGTATTGCATGGCCTTTTTATCTGAGTATAATCCTCCGCAATTTGTCTTAAGAGAGCAAAAAATGAACCGCAATTTTGTCGCACATGATTGTCAACCAATACGCCTTAGAATGGCGTTGGTGTCATTTTTATTTTGCTCTATTGATCGTTTCGAAGCCTCCTATTTTTAGGGGGCTTTTTTTTGTCCGCAATTTGACTGTATGCATAGAAAAAGGAAGACCCGTTATGGCGCATTCGTTATTTAACAAGCACATCATCTCCATTCCAGAGCTCTCTCGTGATGAACTGGAGCTTATCGTCGATACTGCTGCAAGACTCAAAGCAGAGCCAAATCCAGAGCTGCTGAAAAATAAGGTTGTCGCGAGCTGCTTCTTTGAACCTTCAACTCGAACTCGCCTTTCATTTGAAACCGCGGTTCAGCGTCTTGGCGGCACCGTCATCGGTTTTGATAATGGCGGAAACACATCACTGGCTAAGAAAGGCGAAACACTTGCCGATTCGGTGCAGGTCATTTCTTCTTACGTTGACGCCTTTGTGATGCGTCACCCACAAGAAGGCGCAGCACGTTTAGCCTCTGAATTCTCTAACGGTGTGCCAATTGTGAATGGTGGCGACGGTGCGAACCAACACCCAACGCAGACCTTGTTGGATCTATTCTCGATTTACGAAACGCAAGGCACGCTCGATAACCTCAATGTGGCATTCGTTGGTGACCTAAAATATGGCCGCACCGTGCACTCATTGACGCAAGCACTATCAAAATTCAATAACGTGCGTTTCTTCTTTATCGCGCCAGAAGTGTTAGAGATGCCAGATTATATCTGTGAAGAATTGGAAGAGATGGGTATCCAATACAGCACCCACAGCAGCATTGAAGAAGTGGTGCCTGAACTGGATGTGCTGTACATGACTCGCGTACAGAAAGAGCGCTTCGATGCATCGGAATACGCGCACATGAAGTCGGCTTACATCCTAACCGCCGATACATTGAAAGACGCTCGTCAAAACATGAAGGTACTTCACCCACTGCCACGCGTCGACGAAATCACCACTGACGTCGATAAAACGCCACACGCTTACTACTTCGAACAAGCTGAAAACGGTGTATACGCTCGCGAAGCCCTATTGGCCCTAGTTCTTAACGACACTTTATAAGCAGGAGAAACAGTCATGGTTAAACAAACTCAGCTACAAGTAGAAGCGATCCGTAACGGCAGCGTGATTGACCACATCCCTGCTCACCTTGGTATCAAAATCCTTAAACTGTTTAAGCTACACAAGACAGAACAGCGCATCACTATGGGCTTAAACCTGCCATCATCGGCACTTGGCCATAAAGATCTAATCAAGATTGAGAACATCTTCCTGACCAAGGAACAAGCCAACCAATTGGCTCTTTATGCTCCGCAGGCAACGGTCAATCAGATTGAAGAGTATAAAGTGGTTAATAAGCTAACCCTTGTGCTGCCGGAGCAAATCCACAGTGTCTACTCTTGCCCGAATAGCAACTGTATTTCGCACGGTGAACCTGTCGAAAGCAGCTTTAAAGTGCAGCTAAAACAGGAAAACGTGCAGCTAAAATGTCACTACTGTGAAAAAGTATTCTCTCGCGAGATCATGAGTGAAATTCGCTAACCCTTAGCGCCATTATCACGGTCTCCAAAGCACCCTAATACCGATGGATATTTATGCCAAACTTGGAATAAATATCCATTTAACAAAAGAATAAAACTCCAAAATAAAAGCAATTAACTAGAATTTTATTTGGTGATCCCCTTCAAAAAGATAACTATCCCTTAGTGGTAGACTCAATGGGTAGACGATCATACATCACGCATACCTTCCCTCTTTATTTCGGGATTCATCGGTAAGCCCTATTTAACAATCGTACTCTACGGCTTTGGGAGTACGCTCGGCGCTATGGACAAGCGATAACCACATGTTGACCTTAAGGAGTTGTTCATGAACCCAATCACTGAGCACGGTTGCTTGTATTCAGCTGAAGATAAAACACTGACTGCAGCGTGCAAACGCTTACTACAACAACAAAGCTTCTCGACCCAAAATCAACTGCGAGAGAAACTCGTCGATATTGGCTATACCGGTATCAGCCAATCGACCGTATCTCGTATTTTGTCACAGCTTGGTGTTGTCAAAATTCAGAATGCTTGCGGTAAAAAGGTTTACTGCATCACGGTTGAAAGTGCACCGGTTCGTGTCGATGCATCCATCTCATCGCAAATCGAATTCATCACTCATAACCAAGCGATTGTCATCGTAAAAACTCATCCAGGTTGTGCTCAATTAGTCGCAAGATTAGTCGATATCGACCCACATACTGAGATTATCGGCACCGTTGGCGGTAATGATACCGTGCTTATTATTCCAAAAGATACGATGAATATTGATGCTTGCGAACAAGTAGTAAAAGCACGCTTGGGTGTAGCTTAAATGTCTCTTTTACAAAGGCAAGTCACTCAAGTTGAATTGCAGCTCCCCGCTCGATTACCCAATAAAATCGCTATCCCGCCTTAGGGGATATTTGTTTGCCGATGAAACTAATAGCAAACTATTACGGTCTGATTGAGTTAAGATACCTTCAACTCCATTTTGATGACTAAATAGTATGCGACGACTTGCCACATTACTTTTTGTTTGTGTTTCCCTATTCACCCAGCCTGCGTGGGCGCTATTTGGGAACGACAACGCCGAGCCAAGCTTCGGAGGCAATAACAATGGTTTTGTCCCTGTAGACCAAGCTTTCCCTTTCAATTACTACCAGCAAGACGACAAAGTCCTTCTCGACTGGCAAGTAAAAGAGGGCTACTACCTCTATCAACATAGCCTCTCGTTCACCGGGCAAAATCTCGCTATCGGTAATGTTAAATTAGAAGATGGTAAGCCGCACCAAGATGAATTCTTCGGTGAGGTGAGCATTTATACTCAGCCGTTATTCGTGCAAGTTCCTCTGCAGAGTTACCAAGATGGCTCACAGCTGATCGTTAAGTATCAAGGCTGTGCGGACGCAGGGTTCTGCTACCCACCAGAGACTCGTATCATCGACATTGAACCTTTCACAGCAACAGGTTCTGCTAATTCGCAAGGTAGTGACTCACAAGCTTCATCTTCTGCTGGCAACGAAACCGATGTTTCTACGCAACCAACATCTCCGAAAGCAGACGTTGTAAGTAACACGACTCAACAGCCAAATGCCCCTGTTTCAAAAGAAGCAGGCTTAGCCGATAAGCTCGGTGACAGTTGGTGGACCCCTCTATTATTCTTAGCACTCGGTGTTGGTTTAGCCTTTACGCCGTGTGTGCTGCCTATGTATCCGATTCTAACGGGTATCGTTTTAGGTGGTGGCAAACTCAGCCAAGGTCGCGCGCTGATGCTGTCCTTTATTTACGTGCAAGGCATGGCGTTAACCTACACCTTATTAGGTTTAGTGGTTGCTTCAGCAGGCATGCAATTCCAAGCCGCTATGCAGCACCCTTACGTGCTGATCGCGCTGAGTGTTCTGTTCGTGGCGTTAGCAATGTCGATGTTTGGCGTTTATAACCTGCAACTGCCAAGCAGCATCCAAACTTGGCTCAACAACCAAAGCAACAAGCAGCAAGGTGGCAATACCTTGGGCGTATTCGCAATGGGCGCTATCTCTGGCTTGGTGTGTTCACCTTGTACCACGGCGCCATTGTCAGGCGCACTGCTGTATGTGGCTCAGAGTGGTGACCTATTTACCGGTGCAATTGCTCTGTACGCGTTGGCTATGGGTATGGGTATCCCACTGATTTTAGTGGCAGTGTTTGGTAATAAGCTATTGCCTAAAGCGGGCAGCTGGATGAACAAGGTGAAGATCGTATTCGGCTTTATCTTGCTTGCCGCGCCTATCTTCCTGCTAGAGCGAATCATTCCTGAGTTGTGGGCAACCGTGCTTTGGTCTGGCCTTGGCTTCATCGCCTTTGGTTGGCTTTACCACAGTAAGAATGCACTGCCATTTGGTGGCTGGAAGCAAAGCGCTGTGGGCATCATTGCGATGCTTGGCCTGTTCGCATCAGCTCAACCTGCGCTCAATTACTGGTTTGCAGAAAAGAGCGTGACGGTAGAACAACACATCCAATTTGCACGCATCAACACGGTTGAAGAACTAGAAATCCAGCTCATCGAAGCGAAGAAACTCGGTAAGCCTGTGATGCTCGACTTCTACGCCGATTGGTGTGTGGCATGTAAAGAATTCGAGAAGTACACCTTCCATCAAGCTGATGTGGAAAACAAGCTTTCTGACTTCGTACTGCTACAAGCCGATGTAACGAGAAACATGCCTCAAGACATTGAACTGATTAAACAATTACAGGTACTTGGCTTACCTACGATTGAGTTCTGGGATGGTGAGGGTAACCATGTTCCAAATGCTCGTGTAACCGGTTTTATGCCTGCCGATGTATTCTTAAAACACATGCAAAACCACCAGCTATAACGGCAATATTCACTAAAATATAAGCCGAATCGAAAGCCGCACCGCCCCTCCGTAACGAGATGGCAGTGCGGCTTTTTTGCTATTCAGAGTAACGCTTTCTTATTCCGGGGATAAAAGTCGATATGGTTCAGACTTTTAATGCATAGATATTGTCCACATACTCAATCAGGATGATAATAAATATTAACTAAATTGTTAAAAGTATGAACGTCATGGACTCGACCTATACCATCATCATTGCTGATGACCACCCTCTCTTTCGCAACGCCCTGTTTCAGTCAGTTCATATGGCGATCAGTGGTGCGAACCTGCTTGAGGCCGATTCTCTCGATGCCTTACTGACTCTGCTAAAGAAAGAAGGCGAGCCGGATCTATTACTGCTCGATCTGAAAATGCCGGGCGCCAATGGCATGTCAGGCTTAATTCAACTGCGCGCTGAATACCCAGATCTACCGATTGTGGTGGTTTCTGCCAGTGAAGATGCCAGCGTGGTCACTCAGGTGAAGAGCCACGGTGCGTTTGGCTTTATTCCTAAGTCGAGTGATATGCGTGAGTTGGTGAGTGCACTGAATCAAGTGCTGAATGGCGACCCGTTCTTCCCTGAAGGGCTTATCACCAATAATGCAGCGTGTAGCGACCTTGCAGAAAAGATTTCCACACTGACGCCTCAGCAATACAAGGTATTAGGGATGCTTTCTGACGGCTTGCTTAACAAGCAAATCGCGTATGAATTGAATGTTTCGGAAGCGACCATCAAAGCACATATGACGGCCATCTTCCGTAAACTGGATGTGAAAAATCGTACTCAAGCGGTTATCTTGCTACAAGAAGTCCACAATTAAGCTTCACTGATATCCTCTTCTAAAGTCGTCTTAGGTAAACATAAACCCAACCTGACGACTTTATGATCATCTATCTCTGCAACCACCCAAGTGATGTCATGCCACTCAAAGCTATCACCCAATACAGAGTGTGCGCCAAGCTCTTGAGCAACCAATTGTTTTAGCGTCATTTCTCGCTCTTCTTCCGAGCCAAGTTCAATACCATAACAATCACTCACTGCCGCAACTGATAGCTCAACATCCAAGAAGAAGTCACCAAAGAATCGTGCCGCCTCTTCTGCTAGAGGCGCCTCACTGAACAACGAACTTAAGCTGTCCAAATCTTTGTCTTGACCAAGCACACATAAGATATCGTTCGCCTCTAACACGGTGCTGCCTGATGGGTGAAGCAAGGCATCCTTTCTAAACAGTGCAGTAATTCGCGTTCCTTCCGGCATAGACAAACGCTTTAGTGGTTCGCCGACACACCACTTCTCTTCTTTCAGCTTGTAGACAAACATCTCCCACTCACTAGCAGGGTAAATTTCAATGCCAGTACGAGAAATCGGTGTCGGCGTTGGAGGTAGCGTCACTTGAGCCAATCTCGCGACTTTCATCAAGCTGCCGCCTTGAACAATCAGCGACACCATAACCACGAAGAACGCGATGTTGAAGTAAAGCTGAGCATTAGGCAGGCCAGCCATCATCGGGAACACCGCCAGAATGATCGGTACCGCGCCGCGTAAACCGACCCAAGAAACAAACCAACGTTCTTTGGTAGTAAAGCTTCTGAACGGCAGTAAACCCAACCAAACAGACAACGGGCGAGCAAACAAGATCATGCCGAAAGCCAATGCTAACGCAGGAAGTGCAATGTCCATCAATGTCGATGGCGTAACCAATAGCCCCAGCACCAAGAACATCACGATCTGGCTTAGCCACGTCATGCCATCAAGAACATTAAGGATAGAGTGTCGAGAGCGAGTTGGACGATTACCAATAAATAGACCGACTAGGTAGATCGATAAGATGCCACTACCACCAAGCATGTTAGAGAACGCAAACAGTGCCACACCACCGCTGAGTACCAAAATCGAGTAAAGGCCATCGGCCAGCTGCACTCGGTTAATTAGACTCCATAGAACCCAACCGCCACCAATACCAACAAGGGTGCCGATACCAAACTGCATCGCGAAGCTTTTGAGTAGGAAGTTCATTCCCATCTCGGCATCTGGGGTGCCCAGTAGCGCAATTAAAGTCACTGTCAGGAAGACCGCCATTGGGTCATTGGTACCGGATTCGATTTCTAGGGTTGAGCCAACGCGTTCATTGAGGCTCTGTCCTTTCAGCAAAGAGAATACCGCTGCCGCATCGGTTGAACCAACAATCGCCCCGACCAAGATGCCCTGCATTAATGACAAGTCAAACAGCCAAGCCGCCATTAATCCGGTTAAGGTTGCTGTACATGCGACACCTATCGTCGCCAGCGAGAGCGAAGGCCAGAAAGCGACCTTGAAGCTCGCCACCTTGGTTCGCATACCGCCATCCAACAGAATCACGGCAAGCGCAAGGTTACTCACCAAGTAGGTCAGTGAGTAATCATCGAAATGAATATTACCGGGTCCATCTTCACCCGCTAACATACCAACGAACAAAAAGATCAAAAGAATAGGAACGCCCAATCGAGAGGACACTTGTGAGAAAAGCACGCTGATGGCGATGAGTACGGCACCAGTCAAGAATAAGTGGTTAATGGTTATTGCGTCCAATTCGTTCCCCCAAAGAATAAAATCCGAGCTTTAAGCCTGTTGATCTTTTGCCACTAGCTTGTTGATCTTCTGCCGTTTAGCAAGGCACGGTCGGTGAAAGTGCCGTTGTTACTATAACAAACTTATGTTTCGCTTCGTGTCATAAGCAGGGCTAAATACCGTTTCTCGGTCATTTAGTTGTTAAATTTTATGACTCGCAGTCTAATTCATCCCTTTTTGTTAGACCTTTGGCTAATTTAACAACATTGTAACATCACATTTTTCTATGGTTATGTCTCCTAGCTCCCATATTTCAGTACATTAGCGCTAATACCATCCCGACTAAAGTTGCACAGATCCCTTGACTTATCCTTGCTACATTCTAAATCGTAACATTACGTTAACACACTATTTTACAAAACGGTTTCACAAAAACAGTTTCTACGAAAACGGAATAAAGGAGAAGGCAATGGCGTTCGAATCTACGGAACATGCTCAAGCCTACTGGAAGGAAAACTTGGGAATTATGGGAACACTGCTCGCGGTCTGGTTTGCGGTGTCTTACGGCGCTGGCATCTTATTTGTGGATGCCCTCAATACCGTTCAGTTTGGCGGGTTCAAGCTAGGATTTTGGTTCGCTCAGCAAGGTTCGATATACACCTTCGTGGCGCTGATATTTATTTACGTTGTCCGCATGAATGCGCTCGACAAAAAATACAACGTACAGGAAGACTAGAGGCTAGAACATGGATATTCAAACTTGGACGTTTATTCTCGTCGGTATTACTTTCGCGGTATATATCGGCATCGCAATCTGGGCTCGTGCAGGGTCTACTAGTGAGTTCTACGTTGCTGGCGGTGGTGTACACCCAGTAGCAAACGGCATGGCGACCGCCGCTGACTGGATGTCGGCAGCATCATTCATCTCAATGGCAGGTATCATCTCATTCGTTGGTTACGACGGTGCGGTTTACCTAATGGGTTGGACTGGTGGTTATGTACTACTTGCGCTATGTTTAGCACCTTACCTACGTAAGTTCGGTCAGTTTACGGTTCCTGATTTCATCGGTGAGCGTTACTACTCGAAAACGGCACGTATGGTAGCGGTATTCTGTGCAATCTTCGTATCGTTTACGTACGTTGCAGGCCAGATGCGTGGTGTGGGCGTTGTATTCTCTCGTTTCCTAGAAGTTGATATTAACCTAGGCATCATCATTGGTATGGGTATTGTGTTCTTCTACGCAGTACTAGGTGGCATGAAAGGCATCACTTATACGCAGGTAGCTCAATTCTGTGTCCTCATTTTCGCCTTCCTTGTTCCAGCAATCTTTACCTCAATCATGATGACAGGTAACCCACTTCCACAAGTTGGTATGGGCTCTACGCTATCAGGCACAGATGTTTACCTTCTTGATAAACTGGATGGACTGACCGAAGAACTCGGATTTACCGCCTATACCGAAGGTAACAAGAGCATGGTAGATGTATTCTTCATCTGTGCGGCTCTAATGGTCGGTACTGCGGGTCTTCCACACGTAATCATTCGTTTCTTCACGGTACCAAAAGTACGTGATGCTCGTATCTCAGCGGGTTGGGCACTACTGTTCATCTCATTGCTATACACAACAGCACCAGGCGTTGCAGCATTCGCTCGTGTAAACATGATCGAAACAATCAACGGCCCTGACATGCAAGGTGTCGCTGCAGCGGACGCACCAAGCTGGTACAAAAACTGGGAAAGCACTGGCCTAGTAGGTTGGGAAGATAAGAACGGCGATGGCAAAATGTTCTACTCGGGCGATGAGCGCAACGAGATGAAGATTAACCGTGACATCATCGTACTGGCTTCTCCAGAGCTAGCGAAACTACCAAACTGGGTTGTAGCACTGCTTGCAGCCGGTGGCCTAGCAGCCGCACTATCAACAGCCGCGGGTCTACTATTGGTCATCTCAACGTCGATTTCACATGACTTGTTGAAGAAAGGCTTCAGACCAAACATGACCGACAAGCAGGAGCTGTTAGCCGCTCGTCTGGCAGCCATGGTCGCGATTGTCGGTGCCGGTTACTTAGGTATTAACCCACCAGGCTTTGTAGCACAGGTAGTAGCGTTTGCCTTCGGCTTAGCCGCAGCATCCTTCTTCCCAGCGATTATCCTAGGTATCTTCTACAAGAAGATGAACAAGGAAGGCGCAATTGCAGGTATGTTGTCAGGTATTGCCTTCACAGCAAGCTACATCATCTACTTCAAGTTCATTAACCCAGCAGCAAGCACACCTGAAAACTGGTGGTTTGGTATCAGCCCAGAAGGCATCGGTACGCTAGGTATGTGTCTAAACTTCGTAGTATCGATTGCTGTAAACAAAGTAACTGCTGAAGTACCACAAGATGTACAAGATATGGTTGAGAACATCCGTTACCCGAAAGGTGCAGGTGAAGCTCACGACCACTAAGCACGACCATTAAACAAAGATGTTTAGCAAAAAATGAATCAGTACTTACATTGTAGGGATTAGGTACTGACTCCAGAAAGCCGATACTTCGTGTATCGGCTTTTTCTTTTTCTGCTCACTTTATAAAAAGATAAACAAAGGGTTGTTTTTAAAATTTTATTTGATAATAATTATCATTAACATCCAATAAAGAGATGCAGATGATGATGAAAGAGCAGCAGGTTCTCTATTCGAGATTTTACAAAGCACAGGATCGCTTTGCTTCATTAGAACAAGTTCAAGGCCATGAGCCGTTTGTAATTCGAGAGTATATCGAGTGTGCACTGACGCTTTCGGCTTACTATGAAAAGCATGCCGCTCAAGAAAACATCTTGTTGTGCGAGCTGTATCTACGCCAAGTTTTCTTTCATTTGATTGAAGCGATTGAGTCTCCTCAGCGCAGTTTCGCCTTTCGTCATATCTGCCTAGACTCTATTCACTCACCACTATTTTATTTGAAGCGCCACTACTGCCAGCAACCTCAAGGCCAAGCGCGTTTTTTGAATCTCAGCCAAACACTACAACAAGTCCAAGCCCCATTTGGCTAACAAGGATAGAACATGACCCTACAATTTCGGATTGAAAAAGACAGCATGGGCGAAGTGAAAGTCCCTGCCGATGCGCTATACCAAGCACAAACTCAGCGTGCAGCGGATAACTTCGCGTTTAGCTCTCACAAGATGCCGACCAGTTTTATTCAAGCACTGGCGTTAATTAAACAGGCAGCGGCAGATACCAATGCTCAGTTAGGTCTACTGGAAGGTGATATTGCCAACGCGATAGCCGAAGCCAGCCAAGAGATCATTGAGGGTAAACACCTCGATCAATTCCCTATCGATGTCTACCAAACCGGTTCAGGTACCAGTTCCAACATGAATGCCAATGAAGTGATTGCTACGCTTGCCTCAAGAAGCTTGCAAGGCGACGTGAACCCCAATGATCACGTCAACATGGGCCAAAGCAGTAACGATGTGGTGCCAACCGCAATTCAAGTGAGCGTTGCTTTGATGGCTGAAAATAAGCTATTACCTGCATTAACTCACCTTTCTGAAGCACTCACCATCAAACAACAGGAACTTGCGGAGGTCGTGAAGACCGGCCGCACTCATCTAATGGATGCGATGCCAATGACCTTTGCTCAAGAGCTAGGTGGTTGGAAATTTCAGATAGAACACGCTAAGCAAGCAATAGAGAACACCCTGCCCGCTATCAAGGCTTTAGCACAAGGTGGTACTGCGGTTGGAACAGGGATCAATGCTGACCCACGCTTTGCCGATAAGTTTGCGAGTAACCTGTCTCAATCGACAAAGATCAGTTTTAGCTCGAGTGAAAACTTCTTTTTTAGCCTCAGCAGTCAAGACGCGATCGTTGCGCTGTCAGGTCAGCTCAAAACGGCAGCAGTTGCGATCATGAAGATCTCAAACGATCTTCGCTGGATGAACTCTGGGCCGTTGGCTGGCTTAGGGGAAATTGAATTACAGGCTCTACAACCAGGCTCATCGATCATGCCTGGCAAGGTAAATCCTGTGATTCCAGAAGCTGCAGCTATGGCGGCGGCGCAAGTCATTGGCAACGACACCACCATTACCGTAGCCGGACAATCAGGTAACTTCCAACTTAATGTGATGCTGCCAGTGATTGCTCATAACGTGTTGGAAAGTATTGAGTTATTGGCAAACAGCTCAGTCGCTTTAGCGGACAAAGCCATCGCGACCTTCACGGTACGCCAAGACAATCTCGATTTGGCACTGTCAAAGAACCCAATCCTAGTGACCGCACTTAACCCTGTGATTGGCTACTTGAAGGCGGCTGATATTGCCAAGAAAGCTTACAAAGAAGGCTTACCAATTCTGGATGTCGCAGAAAGAGAAACCGATCTTAGCCGAGAAGAGCTCAGTAAACAGCTTGATCCAACCACACTGACACAAGGTGGCATTGCTGGTTAGTTATTGAATTAAAAAACGAATAGTCATCCACAGAAACAAAAAAGGCCTCATCTGAGGCCTTTTTAATATCTAAGAGTTAATTAAACTAGCTCACGCGATTCAATACTGCTCTGAGTTTTAACGGTTTCACTGGCTTGGCAATAAAGCGAAAGCTGTTGGCCTTTATCGCTGCCAACATGTCATCGGTTCTATCGGCACTAATGATGACCCCTTCAAAAGAGTCTCCGAGGCGCAAGCGACACTGCTGCAGGACTTCGAGACCCGTTCTGCCATTATCTAAACGGTAATCAGAGAAAATCACATCAGGTAGCCAACCCTCATCTAGGCACTGCAAGCTTTCGACCAAATCAACCGCCGTCTTAACCTCACAGCCCCAACGTCCGATCAGGTTTTCCATACCGACTAAGATTTCTCGTTCATTATCGACACACAATATCTTGAGATGTTCGATGTCGCTGGTCGCCATTGGCGTCGAAGCTTGCACAACTGGAGCCACTTTTTCCGCTCTAGCTAAGGTGATGGAAAAGACACTGCCTTGCCCCGGCCATGAGCGCATCGAAATTTGATGGCCAAGCACATGAGCAATACCTTTCGAGATAGCCAGCCCTAACCCCAATCCTTGATCGGCTCGTACTTGGCTGCCACGAGTAAACTCTTCAAAGATTTCTTGTTGCTTGTCTTCATCGATACCGGTTCCATTATCCCACACATCAATTCGAACCTGTCCATTCACTCTTCTCGCACCCAGTACCACTTTCCCTTCCGGGTTATAGCGGAACGCATTGGTCAAAAAGTTCTGAATCACACGCCTCAACAGCTTAGGGTCTGAATGAATGAACAATGACGACGGAATCATCTTAAACTCAATTTTCTGTTGTCTCGCTAGAGCGCTAAATTCCGCGTTCAAATTGGTTAATACGTCATGCACGGCAATCGCGTGAATGTTGGTTTCTAACTTTCCGGACTCCAATCGAGAGATATCCAGCAAGTCACCAATCAAATCTTCTGCGGCGCCAAGTGCACTCTCGATGTGAGATGACAATTGCTTCACCTCTTGCTCTTTTGCCACCTCAGACAGTGACGAAGCAAATAGACGTGCGGCATTGAGCGGCTGCATCAAATCGTGGCTTACCGCGGCTAGAAAACGACTCTTAGATTGTGATTCTTGATCCGAAATCTGCGTGGCTTTTACCAAGCGATGGTTCAGTTTTTCGAGTTCTTGAGTTCGCTCATGCACTCTCGATTCCAAACTTTCGTTGGCATCTTTTAGCGCTTGCTCTGCTTGTCGGAATACCGTGATGTCGGTAAAGCTCATCACAAAGCCACCACTTGGCATCGGGTTACCTTGCACTTCAATCACTCGACCATCAGGACGAATGCGAGAAGAGGTATGTCGAGTGCCTTGCTCCAAATGATAAACACGGCGACGCACATGATCTTCAGGGTCACCCGGACCACACAAACCTTGCTGAGCATTATGGCGAATCACATCGGAGATCGGCCTGCCCACTTGTATCAAACCAGCAGGGAACTCAAACAATTCTAGATAGCGCTGATTCCACGCCACCAGCCTCATTTGTTTGTCGATTACTGCGATGCCTTGGCCAATATGTTCAATCGCGCCTTGCAGTAAACCACGGCTGAAGTCGTACAGTTCCGAAGCTTCATCCACGATGGTCGCGACTTCTTCAAGCTGCATGTTTCTTCCCTGTAAAGCGGAAGTAAGTACTAACTTAGCAGACGAAGCACCGAATACTCCGGCGAGCACGCGCTCTGCGTGTCGAATCAGACTTGCAGGCGCTTGTTGATTAGGAAGCAGCGGCTGACCGTGTTGTTGCCAATAGCTGTGTAAGGCACTTTTGGCACGCTTACGGCCTACAAAACGCGACGCCAGCATCTCTAATTCAGCGACCGTCACTCGGTTCTGGTAAAGGCTGATATTCTCGTTTTCAGGCAGCGGCGTGCCAACAAATGCTGCTGATTGTAAGCGCTCACTTAGGCTTGGACGAGTCGTCATCGAAACCACGGCATAGCACAAGGTATTAAGTACAATACTCAGCACAATGCCCCAGTTTGAACTGCTGATATTCCAGCTACTGAGCAGTTCTGGCGGCGTGATAATCCACAGTAAAAGGTTACTGTCACTGTCGCCAGCCAACATGCTGGTTTGGCTCATCAAGGTAATCAGCCAAATCAACGAGCCCACCATTAAGCCGACATACACGCCCTTGCGGTTACCCGGGCGCCAGTACAAACCACCAATAAGTGCTGGCGCGAATTGAGCAATCGCAGCAAAGGAAAGAAAGCCAATCGCTGACAGTGAATGGATGGTATCGAGCGCCTGATAAAACAGCCAAGCACCCAGTAACAGCAGTAAAATTAGCCCGCGGCGAATCACCAATAGCAGGCCAGAAAAGTGTCGATGGGTTCTTTGAGTTAGGCGCATACGGCGCAGTAACAATGGCATCACTAAATCATTCGACACCATGATCGCCAAGGCGATGGTCGACACTATCACCATGCCACTTGCCGCAGACGTACCACCAAGGAAAGCCAGCAAGGCAATGTGATTAGCGCCTTCTGACATTGGCACACTGATCACATAGGTATCCGCTGGCATACCAGTAAGTAGTCCTTGTCCTGCCCAAGCAATTGGCAGCACGAACAGTCCCATCAAAATCAGGTAAAGCGGAAACAACCAACGAGCGGTATGCAGGTCTTGAGGACGTTCGTTCTCTACCACCATGGTATGGAACTGGCGTGGCAGACAGACAATCGCCAACATGGTCAAAACGGTATGAATAATTAAGGTCGGAATATTGGGTGATTCGTAGGTGGAAGCCGCCACATCAAGCAAGTCGATCTTGTCGCTGCTCATCGCCAGATACATGATGAATAGGCCAACGATCAGGAATGCCGCGAGCTTAACGATGGATTCAAACGCCACCGCCATCATCATGCCACGGTGATGCTCTGTGTTATCAATGTGTCTTGTACCAAACAGCATGGTGAAAATAGCCAAAGCACCGACCACAAACCAAGACACATGATAGTCCTGATAACCGAAGTCAGCCGCTAGGTTGGGTGCAACAATATCCAACCCCATGGTAATACCACGCAGTTGCAGAGCAATATAAGGAAGGATACCAACCACGGCGATAACCGTCACCGCCACCGCTAAGCCCTGAGATTTTCCATAACGAGCCGCGATAAAGTCGGCAATGGAGGTGATATGTTCCCGCTTCGCAATCAGGATCAGCCGCGCCAAGATCCGCCAGCCTAGTGTAAAGACTAGAATCGGGGCGAGGTAAATGGGTAAAAAAGACCAAGGGTTGTTACTCGCCTGCCCGACCGTTCCATAGAAGGTCCAAGAGGTACAATACACGGCAATCGAAAGGCTATAGATCCACGGGCGCCAACGCGATAGCCAACGAACCTGCCTGTCTCCATACCAAGCGATCAGAAATAACACGCCCAAGTAGGCTAAAGAGACTGGAATTACTATCCATCCTTGCATTGAAAACCCTTTTTTCATCCATAAAAAAACCTCTCCATAAGGGAGAGGTTTCATTTAACTAAGGATGGGTGATTAACTCAATCGCATCGCTTAAATTCTGTGCTTTAGACTCTAATTATCAGCATTTGCTGTGAGATTCTGACTGTTCCGAATCTGATTGATTAATCTCAACCACTGAACTTCTTTCATCCAACTTAATGAACAGAGCAAGTGCACCCATTGCAGCCATGCCCCAGAAGATATTTGCGCCCCAAAGCTCATAACCCCAACCACTTAAGGTGGTCATCAGTGCAATAAAGGCACCTAATGGAATCGCGTTATACAGGGCTTGTAGCGCAACCATCTTGTTTTGTTCTTCAGATTGGATGTATTGAATCGCGGCGATGTGTGCCATGGCAAAGGTCACGCCATGCAGTAGCTGCACCATAACCAGTGCGAAAATCGCTGTCGTTGATGCGGTAATACCCCAACGCGCCATCACCCCAATAGCCGCGACGACAAACAAAGTACGCAGTGACCAGCCTGAGAATAATCGCTTACTCAGAGCAAATACGGCCACTTCAGCAACAACACCTAAACTCCACAAATAACCGATGATAGCTTCTGAGTGACCCGCTTCTTTCCAATAAATCGCACTAAAACTGTAGTAAGCCGCATGACTACCTTGCAGCAGCGCCATCAAGGCTAAAAACTTTACCACTGACGACTCACGCAGCAGTTCACCTAGTTTTGGTCGCGCCGCTTGTTGCTCAGATTGTGTTACTGGCATCACATTGGGGTTTCTCATCGCAAGAATCAATGACAGCAACACACCGGCAAGCGCAGTATACAAAATCATGTCAGTGCCGAATTGTGCCACCAAATAGCCAACAACCGTTGAACCTGCGATAAAGGCAATTGATCCCCAAAGACGAGTTCGGCCGTAGTCGAGCATTTTCAAACGACTGTAATGGTTAGCCATCGCATCAGAAAGAGGAATGATCGGCCCACAACAGAGGTTAAACAGTACCGTTGCCAACAACATCAGTATAAAGCTGCCACCGGTGAAGAAGTGGAAACCGACAAACAGCAGCGCAGCGAAACTCAAACAGCGTAGCGCTGGCATCAAGTGTTCCACTTTATGGATACGCGGCGTAATCACTAAGTTGGCCACACAACGAGTCGCAAAGCCGATACCAATCAATACGCCAATATCACCAGCAGACACGCCTTGGTCTTCAAACCACAACGCCCAAAATGGCAAATACACGCCATACGCAAAAAAGAAACCAAGAAAATACTGAGAGATCCAGCCATAGGGTGAAGGGCTAAACATAAATGACCTATAAAGTGTACGGAAAAAGGCAGCACCAATTATGCCTATCTCGCATACGATGAAAAAGGGAATTATTACTGGGATAGTATTCCCATATTCAGTGGGTCTGAATATCGCATTTCAACAAGAGATTTCACGCTCATTAATCCCCACACTCGCATTTAGACTAAAGTCGTCTGGAGCTTCGCTGGTATTTTGTCAGACTGATTAAAGACTCCCATTTCTTCTTGTGATGCTTATGCCTGACAAATTTAATATGCAGCACCCGCCCTTCGATAGCCTGTCCGACGCCGAACAGTTGAAGCTTCGCTCTTCATTAGACGTGGTGTATTACCGCTCTCAAGAAGTGATACTGGAAGCTGAAAGGCCGAGCCGACACCTGCATATTTTGATCAAAGGAGCTGTTGAAGAGCGCGCGAGCAGTGATGGTGAGATTTACGCACACTATGCCAATGACGATATTTTTGATGTCCGCAGCCAGTTTGAACCCCACACCAAACACCAATATATCGCACTCGAAGATACATTAAGTTATCTGCTGCCCACCGATATTTTTCTTGAGCTTTACCACGCCAATGGCCAATTCGCTGCCTACTTTGATAGCAACCTATCAACACGAAAAGCTTTGATAGAAGCCGCCCAGCAGCAACAGAATCTTGCCGAGTTTATATTAACCAAAGTGGATGACTCTATCTATCACCCACCACTGATACTTGAACCAAACCAACCGATCAACCAAGTCACTCAAACCCTTAAAGAACAAGGGTTAGACTCGGCCCTAGTCCATTTGGAACATGATGATCCAAAAGCTTTTGGAACATCATGTTCCTTGTCGTATGGAATCGTCACTCGAACCAATTTATTGCATGCTGTGATGCTCGATAATTTCACACTGGATGCGCCTGTCGGTGAGATCGCAACGTTTCCGGTGATGCACGTGAACCAAGGCGATTTCTTATTTAACGCCATGATTACCATGACCAGAAATCGAGTAAAAAGGTTGATGGTTTGTGATGGTAAAAATGCGGTCGGCATGGTGGATATGACACAGATCCTCAGTGCATTCTCCACACACTCCCACGTTCTTACTTTGCGTATTGCGCGCGCCACCAGCGTTGAAGAATTGGCAATGGCATCCAACAAACAACGTCAACTGGTCGAGAGCTTGCTCAGTAATGGGATTCGCACACGCTTTATCATGGAGCTGATTTCTGCGGTCAACGAACAGATCATAGAGAAGGCTTTTGAGTTGGTGATCCCACCTGCACTGCATAATCATTGCTGCCTAATCGTGTTGGGTTCCGAAGGCCGTGGGGAACAAATTCTCAAAACCGATCAAGACAACGCGCTCATAATTCAAGATGGCTTGGAGTGGCATCAATGCCAAAGTGCCATGAACGACCTCACTCATACCCTTCAACAATTGGGTTACCCACTGTGCCCGGGCAACGTGATGGTCAACAATCCGAAATGGGTGCATTCAGAGCAAGAGTGGAAACAAACCCTTACCCATTGGGTAAAAAAAGCCACGCCAGACACCGTGATGGATATCGCGATCATGGCAGATGCACACGCAGTAGCGGGGAATAGAGAGCTATTAAAACCTGTAAAGCAGCACCTCAGTGATTTGATGCTCGGACAAGAATTGATTCTGACGGAGTTCTGCCGCCCGGCGCTGAACTTCTCGGTCCCCCTCACCCTATTTGGCAATGTGAAGCAATCCAAGTCAGGGCTCGACATCAAACAAGGTGGTATTTTCCCTATCGTGCATGGTGTGAGAGCACTTTGTCTTGAGCATGGTGTCACCGTAAACAACACCTTCGAACGCATTGAGCAACTGGTCAGCAAGAAAGTGCTTGAGCAAAGTACTGCCGATAATCTCAGTGAAGCGCTCAAGCAATTCTTCAAGTGGCGCTTAGCCCAAAGGCTTTCTCAACAGCACAGCAGCAACAAAATTAACGTCAAACTGATGGAACGAGCAGACAGGGATCTGCTTCGTCATAGCCTGCACGTGGTGAAGAAATTCAAGCAATGGCTCGGCTACCACTATCAGATACGGGATTAGGCATTGAACGATGAATAGGTTGGTTCGCTATTACTGGCATCACAAGCTCAAAGGCTCCCTCTATCAGCCTCTGTTTACTGCGCCTATTGATCATGAATATGTATCGCTCGATTGTGAAACCACCAGCCTAGATCCCAATCAGGCAGAATTAGTTACCATTGCCGCGACCAAGATCATCGGTAACCGAATCATTACCAGCCAACCTTTTGAAGTCCGGTTGCGCGCCCCCCAATCGCTCGATTGCAATTCAATAAAAATCCACCGTATCCGTCATCAAGATCTAAAGCACGGCATCGAAGAAAAACAGGCTTTAATCGAGCTACTGAACTTCATTGGAAATCGTCCTTTAGTCGGCTATCACATCCGCTATGATAAAAAAATTCTCGACCGCGCCTGTTTAAAACAGCTTGGATTTCCACTGCCTAACCGATTAGTCGAAGTGAGCCAACTCTATCAAGACAAACTCGAAAGACAGCTGCCCAATGCCTATTTTGATCTCAGTATGGACGCCATCTGTCGCCAACTCGATTTACCTATCCCGGTCAATAAACATGATGCATTACAAGACGCTATCTCCGCTGCGCTGATCTTTGTGCGCCTGAAACATGGTGACCTTCCCCGTTTCAACTCTTCTTATTCTTAATTCAACCACTGGCGCTTCACATAGAGAGCAACATCTCAAAATTGAACTTAACTCGCTATTTTGTAAGTGAAAAGCAGCGTCTCATCCTAAAGTCTAATTGTGGAAATCGCCGTCCTAGCCGAGAGTGATAACACAAAGACGGTTCTGTAATAGACCTAGAAACTGAACACAAAGGAAGTTGCCAGTTCATTAGGAATGTAGGCACAAGGAGAGATGCAATGAGTGAAGCCCACGTTTATCCGGTAAAAGAAAATATTAAATCAACCACACACGCGGATAATGACACTTACCTAGCCATGTACCAGCAATCTGTTTCTGACCCTGAAGGCTTTTGGGGTGAACACGGAAAAATCGTTGATTGGATCAAACCTTTCACACAAGTAAAAAACACCTCTTTCGACCCTGGCCACATTGATATTCGCTGGTTTGAAGATGGCACGCTTAACGTTTCGGCTAACTGTATCGACCGCCACCTTGCTGAGCGCGGTGATGAAGTCGCTATCATCTGGGAAGGCGATGACCCGGCAGATGATAAAACTCTAACTTTTAATGAACTGCATAAAGAAGTGTGCCTGTTTTCGAATGCTCTAAAAGAGCAAGGCGTGCGCAAAGGTGATGTGGTTTGTTTATACATGCCAATGGTGCCAGAAGCGGCAGTAGCCATGCTGGCGTGTACCCGTATCGGTGCGGTTCACACAGTCGTATTTGGTGGTTTCTCACCAGAAGCACTGTCTGGTCGTATTATCGATTCAAATTCTAAAGTCGTTATCACTGCCGATGAAGGCGTGCGTGGCGGCCGTGCTGTTCCACTGAAAAAGAATGTCGATGAAGCACTGACGAACCCTGAAGTGAAAAACATCGAGAAGGTTGTTGTATTCAAACGCACTGGCGGTGATGTGGCATGGCACGAACATCGCGATGTGTGGTGGCACGATGCTATTGCTAATGTATCTGCAGATTGCCCACCAGAAGAGATGAACGCAGAAGATCCACTATTCATCCTTTATACGTCAGGCTCAACAGGTAAACCTAAAGGCGTTATGCACACCACAGGTGGCTACCTTGTTTATGCTGCGATGACCTTCAAATACGTATTCGATTACCAAGAAGGCGAGACTTTCTGGTGTACAGCCGATGTGGGTTGGATTACCGGTCACACATATCTTGTTTACGGACCGCTTGCTAATGGCGCAAAAACGATTCTGTTTGAAGGCGTGCCAAATTACCCGAACACCAGCCGCATGAGCGAAGTGGTCGATAAGCACCAAGTTAATATTCTTTATACGGCGCCAACGGCTATTCGTGCATTGATGGCGAAAGGCAATGAAGCCGTTGAAGGTACTTCTCGTGACAGCCTAAGAATCATGGGCTCAGTGGGTGAACCTATCAACCCAGAGGCGTGGGAGTGGTACTACAAAACAATCGGTAATGAGCAATCTCCAATTGTTGATACATGGTGGCAAACAGAAACGGGCGGTATCTTGATTGCACCGCTACCAGGCGCAACAGATCTGAAACCGGGCTCTGCAACTCGTCCATTCTTCGGTGTGCAACCGGCACTGGTTGATAACATGGGTAACATCATTGAGGGTGCAACAGACGGCAACCTAGTGATTCTTGACTCTTGGCCAGGCCAAATGCGTACCGTTCATGGCGATCATGACCGCTTCGAACAGACTTACTTCTCGACCTTTAAAGGCATGTACTTCACCAGTGACGGCGCTCGTCGTGATGAAGACGGTTACTACTGGATTACGGGGCGTGTCGATGATGTACTTAACGTATCAGGTCACCGTATGGGTACTGCTGAGATTGAATCGGCTCTAGTCGCGTTCGATAAGATTGCAGAAGCCGCGATTGTGGGCATCCCTCATGATATTAAAGGCCAAGCGATTTACGCTTACATCACGCTGAATGATGGTGAGTTCCCAACCGCAGAGCTTCATAAAGAAGTAAAAGACTGGGTACGTAAAGAGATTGGCCCAATTGCAACGCCAGATGTACTGCACTGGACCGACTCTCTACCAAAAACTCGTTCGGGTAAAATCATGCGTCGTATCCTGCGTAAAATCGCGACTGGCGATACAGGTAACCTAGGTGATACCTCGACACTGGCCGACCCAAGTGTGGTTGATAAGCTGATTGCCGAGAAAGCAGAACTGGCATAAGCAACCAGTCACAGCAGCTAATCACTGTTTAAAACAGCACTTTCTAAACCGTCACCTATGTGGCGGTTTTTTTATGGCTGATCTTGATCTCAAATATCCCGCCCCAAATTAAGGCTAAGACGCTTTTTTGTTAAGTTGGTAACAATTCCAAGCTGTATCAATAGGAGATTAGACCAGTAAATTGCTGCGATTTGCGCTGAATTAGCTATAATCTGGTTCTAATTTTTAAATTTGGGTTTTTCTCACTGGAAATTAACCGCAAATTTTCAATAAAATGGCAACATTCACGTTCGTAAACACGATAAAGGAAGATAGCCCCACGATGTCTACAAAGTTTCGCATTCTAGTTTTAAATGGCCCAAACCTTAACCTGTTAGGCCTTAGAGAGCCTGCACACTACGGTTCTCAAACACTTGACCAGATTATTAGCTCACTGACCGAGCAAGCGAAAGCACACGATGTTGAGCTATCTCACTTACAGTCAAATCGTGAGTATGAACTGATTGAAGCGATCCATAGTGCTTATCAAAATGTTGATTTTATTATTATCAACCCAGCAGCCTTTACACATACCAGTGTGGCTCTGCGTGATGCACTACTTGGCGTTGCAATCCCATTTATTGAGGTTCATCTATCGAATGTTCACGCGCGTGAACCATTCCGTCACCACTCTTACCTATCTGATAAAGCAGAAGGTGTGATTTGTGGCTTAGGTGCCCAAGGTTATCAATTTGCTTTGACCGCTGCGCTCAGCAAGCTCAACTCAAAGTAAATATAAACAACGAACTATTACTAACCTACTCAGTCATAGAGTAAGTTCAATTAACAGATAAAGAGAAAGAAACAATGGATATTCGCAAAATCAAAAAGCTAATCGAATTGGTTGAAGAGTCTGGTATTTCTGAGCTAGAAATCTCTGAAGGTGAAGAGTCAGTACGAATCAGTCGTAACAGCACTGCACCTGTAGCACCTGTTCAATATGCAGCTGCTCCAGCACCTGTAGCGGCAGCAGCTCCTGCGGCGGTACCTGTAGCAGCAGAAGCAGCGGCTCCTGCAGTTCCAGCTGGTCACCAAGTTCTTTCTCCAATGGTTGGTACTTTCTACGGCGCTCCAAGCCCAGACGCAAAACCATTCGTTAAAGTTGGTCAATCTGTAACGGCTGGCGAAACGCTATGTATCGTTGAAGCAATGAAAATGATGAACCAAATCGAAGCTGATAAATCTGGTGTTGTAACAGCTATCCTAGTTGAAGACGGTCAACCAGTAGAATTCGACCAAGCTCTAGTAATTATCGAATAATAGAGAGCACTCATTATGTTAGATAAATTAGTAATCGCGAACCGTGGTGAGATTGCACTACGTATTCTGCGTGCATGTAAAGAGCTTGGCATTAAAACGGTAGCGGTTCACTCAACTGCTGACCGTGACCTTAAGCACGTACTGCTTGCAGACGAAACCATTTGTATCGGTCCAGCTCGTGGTATCGATAGCTACCTAAACATCCCTCGTATCATCAGCGCAGCTGAAGTTACAGGTGCAGTAGCTGTTCACCCTGGCTACGGCTTCCTATCTGAAAATGCAGACTTCGCAGAACAGGTAGAGCGCAGTGGCTTTATCTTTGTTGGTCCTAAAGCTGAAACTATTCGCATGATGGGTGACAAAGTGTCAGCTATCACGTCAATGAAAAAAGCTGGCGTACCTTGTGTACCAGGTTCTGACGGCCCTCTTGACGACGACGAAGCAAAAAACAAAGCGCACGCTAAGCGCATTGGCTTCCCAGTTATCATCAAGGCATCTGGCGGCGGCGGCGGTCGTGGTATGCGTGTTGTTCGTTCTGAAGCAGAGCTAACAGAAGCTATCGCGATGACTCGTGCTGAAGCAAAAGCATGTTTCAACAACGACATGGTTTACATGGAGAAATTCCTAGAAAACCCACGTCACATTGAAGTACAAGTGCTTGCAGATGGCCAAGGTAATGCTATCCACCTAGGTGAGCGTGACTGTTCAATGCAACGTCGTCACCAGAAAGTTGTGGAAGAAGCGCCAGCTCCAGGTATCACTGAAGAGATGCGTAAGTACATTGGCGAACGTTGTACTCGTGCATGTATTGAGATCGGTTACCGCGGTGCAGGTACATTTGAATTCCTATACGAGAACGGTGAATTCTACTTCATCGAAATGAACACTCGTATCCAGGTTGAACACACGATTACTGAAATGGTAACGGGTATCGACCTAGTGAAAGAACAGCTACGTATTGCAGCTGGTCAGCCTCTATCATTCACTCAGGATGACATTAAGCTGCGTGGCCACTCAATCGAATGTCGTATCAATGCTGAAGATCCAGTTCGTTTCCTACCTTCACCAGGTAAGATTGAACGTTTCCACGCACCAGGCGGCATGGGCGTACGTTGGGAATCTCACATCTACACGGGTTACACAGTGCCACCACACTACGATTCAATGATTGGTAAGCTGATCACTTACGGTGAGAACCGTGATGTTGCTATCGCTCGTATGAAGAACGCATTGGGTGAAATGATTGTTGAAGGTATTAACGTTAATACTGAGCTTCAACTGTCTATTATGAACGACGAAAACTTCCAACACGGTGGTGCAAACATCCACTACCTTGAGAAGAAACTTGGTTTGTCATAATCCGTTCGTTTAAGAACAGTCAAAATGCTCACTTCGGTGAGCATTTTTGTTTTTGAACCGCCGAAAAAATCAATCTTTAATCCCCATTATATTCCGTGGGGTTTTGGTGAATTTGCTCATATTTTCTGCTAGACTCGCCATCCAATTTTTCTCATATAGAAGATGCAGCCATGCCTTGGATTCAAATCAAGCTTAATGCTACCAATGAAAATGCCGAACAAATCGGCGACATGTTAATGGAAGAGACTGGTGCTCTTTCTGTAACTTTCCTGGATGCACAAGATACCCCTGTATTTGAGCCTCTGCCAGGCGAAACTCGCCTTTGGGGTGATACTGACATTCTCGCGCTTTACGACGCTGAGACTGATACTGGTGTCGTTCTAGCGCAGATTAAAGCAAGCAACATGTTCCCTGCAGACTTTGCTCATAAAGTAGAGCAAATTGAAGACAAGGATTGGGAGCGTGAATGGATGGACAACTTCCACCCAATGAAGTTTGGTGAGCGTTTATGGATCTGCCCTAGCTGGCGCGATATCCCTGAACCTGACGCTGTTAACGTAATGCTAGACCCTGGCCTTGCATTTGGTACAGGTACTCACCCGACAACGGCATTGTGTCTTGAGTGGCTTGAAGGCTTAGACCTTGCAGGCAAAACCGTGATCGACTTCGGTTGTGGCTCAGGCATCCTAGCGATCGCTGCGATCAAACTAGGCGCAGCAAAAGTTATCGGGATCGACATTGATCCTCAAGCTCTGCTTGCATCAAAAGACAACGCACAACGCAATGGCGTTGCTGAGCAACTAGAGGTGTTCTTGCCACAAGATCAACCGGAAGGTTTGCTAGCAGACGTTGTTGTTGCCAACATTCTTGCGGGTCCATTACGCGACCTTTCTGGCATCATCAAGGGCCTAGTTAAGCCAAATGGTGTACTTGCGATGTCGGGTGTTTTAGATACACAAGCAGAAGATGTTGCCACTTATTATCGTGATGAGCTTCACATTGATCCGATCATCGAACAACAAGAATGGTGTCGAATCTCAGGTCGCAAGCAAGGCTAGACAAGACTTTGGGCGCTAATTGACTGAAATTTAAACAAATTACAAAAACAAATTGTAAATGCTCAAATATTAGTCTTTTCACGCAGCGAAAAAATGCGTAAAATGCGCGCCCTTGCTGGTACAGAACTGTGATGACATTTTTGAAAATCGGAAATTATCAACTTAAGAACAATCTAATCGTCGCTCCTATGGCTGGCGTAACGGATAGACCATTCCGTGAGTTGTGTCTTCGCTACGGTGCGGGGATGGCAGTCAGTGAAATGATGTCCTCCAATCCGAAAGTTTGGAAAACGTCAAAGTCTCAGCAGCGTATGGTACATGAAGGCGAATCGGGCATTCGTTCAGTACAAATCGCTGGTGCAGATCCACAGCTTATGGCCGAGGCTGCTCAATTTAATGTCGATAACGGTGCGCAAATCATCGATATCAACATGGGTTGTCCAGCCAAAAAAGTGAATAAGAAGCTTGCGGGCTCAGCCTTACTGCAGCATCCAGAACTCATTGAAGACATTCTGAAAGCGGTGGTAAATGCTGTCGACGTTCCAGTAACGTTGAAAACGCGCACAGGCTGGGATACAGACAATAGAAACTGTGTCCAAATCGCGAAAATAGCCGAAGACTGCGGCATACAAGCTCTTGCGCTCCATGGAAGAACTCGCGCTTGTATGTACAAAGGTGAGGCAGAATACAAACACATTAAAGCAGCGAAACAAGCAGTATCTATTCCGGTTATCGCTAACGGTGATATCGATAGTCCGGAAAAAGCGAAGTTTGTGCTGGAGTACACCGGCGCTGATGCTTTAATGATAGGTCGACCTGCCCAAGGACGTCCTTGGATTTTTAACGAAATCCTACACTATTTGGAAAACGGCACCACGATGGACCCACTCCCGATTTCGGAAGTGAAAGACATCATGCTTGGTCATGTGCACGCTCTACATGAATTTTATGGAGAGTTTTTAGGCCCTCGCATCGCTCGTAAGCATGTGGGTTGGTATCTAAAAGAACATGAACAAGCGAGTGAGTTTCGCCGTACCTTCAACGCATTCGAAGCAGGTGATCTGCAGCTTGAAGCGCTAGAAGGTTTTTTTGATAACGTTGCACCATAATTACGAGAAGAGCTAGACCGAATATGTTCGAACAAAATCTGACTTCAGAAGCATTGACAGTAACTACAGTTACATCACAAGACCAAATCACGCAGAAGCCACTACGTGACTCAGTTAAAGCATCATTGAAAAATTACCTTGCTCAATTAAACGGTCAAGAAGTCAGCGAGTTATACGAATTAGTATTAGCTGAAGTTGAACAGCCACTACTAGACACTATCATGCAGTACACTCGCGGTAACCAAACTCGCGCAGCAACCATGATGGGTATTAACCGCGGTACTCTTCGCAAGAAACTTAAAAAATACGGCATGAACTAATCGTTCTTTCGTAATTTATTGAATTGAAAGCCAAGCTCATTGTTGAGTTTGGCTTTTTTTTGGCTTGTCGATCCGTGATAGTCGCTGATTACTCTCCAGTGCGACAGCAGCGACCTTTGTCGACGTTTGCTGAGTCCAAGGCTGCTAGAATCGAACAATGGCTTGCATCATCGTCTACGTGACCACAACACGCATCATTAATCTTTTTAAGTGCGGTGCGAATCTTAGTTAACTCGGTAATCTTCTCATCAATCATCTCTAGCTTTGCTGAGGTAATCGACTTCACTTCAGCGCAACTGTGCTGTGTGGCCTCGAGGCGAATCTCAAGCAATTCTTTAATCTCGTCCAAACTCAGCCCCAACGCTTTAGATTTGAGAATAAACGTCACCTGTTTCTGGTTATTTTCATCATATAGGCGATAACCCGAGTCACTGCGACTGGCTGGCGCGATCAGGTTATTCTTCTCATAAAATCGCAAGGTATCGGCTGTCACACCGCATCGCTTCGCTAATTCACCGATCTGAAACATGTTTTTTCCTACTGTTTCGTCCATTCCACAATTAACCTTATCGTTACTTTTCAGGCTGAAATGGCACTTTTCATAATTAATTTTGAGATGCCAAACGATTGCGCGAGCTTTTTTGTAATAAATTAGTTAGAATCTGCGCCATCAAATTTGGAGTTGGTTATTTTATAGCTTAATCATAAGACTAACCCAAAAGGTCTTTACCAAAACTGGCCAATATTTTATCTCTTACTGGTATCTAAGATAATCCACGCTAAGAAGATAGAAACAAGTTCTTTTTTGGCAAATATCTTTATTTTAACCCCATGAATTTGAGGAAGATGGAAGCATGAATAACGCTCGTCCAATTCGCCGCGCTCTAATCAGCGTATCAGACAAAACTGGTATCGTTGAATTTGCACAAGCTCTTGCTAACCGTGGTGTAGATATCCTATCTACCGGTGGCACTGCTCGCCTGCTTGCTGAAAAAGGCATCTCTGTTACAGAAGTATCTGACTACACTGGTTTCCCAGAAATGATGGATGGCCGTGTTAAGACTCTGCACCCAAAAGTTCATGGTGGTGTTCTAGGCCGTCGTGGCCAAGATGATGACGTGATGGAAACTCACGGTATCAACCCTATCGATATGGTTGTTGTAAACCTATACCCATTCGCAGAAACCGTTGCTAAAGAAGGTTGTACCCTTGCTGATGCTGTTGAGAACATCGACATCGGCGGCCCTACAATGGTTCGCTCTGCAGCGAAAAACCACAAAGACGTAACGATCGTTGTTAACGCACACGACTACGAGCGCGTTGTCGCTGAAATGGACACGAACGATAAATCTCTAACACTAGAGACTCGCTTCGACCTCGCTATCGCAGCATTCGAGCACACCGCTTCTTACGACGGCATGATCGCAAACTACTTCGGCACTATGGTTCCATCTTACGGTGCCTCTCTACTTGATGAAGAAGGAAAGAAGGCTGACGAAGAGTCTAAATTCCCTCGCACGTTCAACCAACAGTTCGAGAAAAAGCAAGACATGCGCTACGGTGAGAACAGCCACCAGGCAGCCGCATTCTACGTTGAAGCAAACCCTGAAGAAGCATCAGTTTCTACAGCTCGCCAGATTCAAGGTAAAGCCCTTTCTTACAACAACATCGCTGACACCGACGCAGCACTTGAGTGTGTGAAAGAGTTCGACCAGCCAGCATGTGTGATCGTTAAGCACGCTAACCCATGTGGTGTTGCACTAGGTGAAGACATCCTAGAAGCTTACGACCGTGCATTCAAAACAGACCCAACTTCTGCATTTGGCGGCATCATCGCTTTCAACCGTGAGCTAGACGCTGCAACAGCAACGGCTATCACTGAGCGTCAATTCGTTGAAGTTATCATTGCACCATCAGTTTCTGCTGAAGCAGTAGCAATCGTAGCGGCTAAGAAAAACCTTCGCCTACTTGAGTGTGGTGAGTGGACAACGAAGACAACTGGCTTTGACGTTAAACGCGTTAACGGTGGTTTGCTAGTTCAAGACCGCGACCAAGGCATGGTGTCTGAAGATGACCTTAAAGTGGTTTCTAAGCGCCAACCTACAGCTGAAGAATTGAAAGATGCTCTATTCTGCTGGAAAGTAGCGAAATACGTTAAATCTAACGCTATCGTTTACTCGAAAGGCGACATGACAATTGGTGTTGGCGCTGGCCAAATGAGCCGCGTTTACTCTGCGAAAATCGCAGGCATCAAAGCTGCAGACGAAGGTCTACAGGTTGAAGGCTGTGTGATGGCATCAGATGCATTCTTCCCATTCCGTGACGGTATCGACGCGGCTGCAGAGGCTGGCATCAAGTGTGTTATCCAACCGGGCGGCTCTATGCGTGATGACGAAGTTATCGCAGCAGCAGACGAACACGGCATGGCGATGATCTTTACGGGCATGCGTCACTTCCGCCACTAATCAGAATAGGCTCTAGGTTTTCCTAGAGCCTTTTTTATTCGTTTAACCGTTCATTAATGTTGGCGTTTTACTCATCAACGTTAATAGAAATTTTAATTTTTAGAGCAAAATCAGATTGCCTAGTTCAAGGAAAACACGCGGAGCTTATGACTATAAGTGAGCATGTTTGACGCCGAAATAGGTAATCTGATGAAGCTATCAAAGGTAAAATAAAATGAATGTATTAATTATTGGTGCCGGCGGTCGTGAGCATGCACTAGGTTGGAAAGCAGCACAAAACCCAAACGTTGAAACAGTATTCATCGCTCCAGGTAACGCAGGTACTGCACTTGAGCCAAAACTAGAGAACGTAAACATCGGCGTTGAAGACATCGCTGGTTTAGTCGCGTTTGCTCAAGATAAAAAAATCGAACTGACTATCGTGGGCCCTGAAGCACCATTGGTTATCGGTGTGGTTGATGCATTCCGCGAAGTAGGTTTGCCAATCTTCGGCCCTACTCAAGCTGCAGCACAGCTTGAAGGCTCTAAAGCATTCACTAAAGACTTCCTAGCTCGTCATGATATCCCAACAGGTTACTACTCAAACTTCACTGAGATTGAGCCAGCTATCGCTTACGTTCGCGAGCAAGGCGCTCCTATCGTAGTGAAAGCTGACGGTCTTGCGGCAGGTAAAGGCGTTATCGTTGCGATGACCCTTGAAGAAGCAGAAGACGCAATCAAAGACATGCTAGCGGGCAACGCCTTTGGCGAAGCAGGCAGCCGCGTTGTTATCGAAGAGTTCCTCGAAGGCGAAGAAGCAAGCTTCATCGTAATGGTTGACGGCTCTAGCGTGCTTCCTATGGCCACCAGCCAAGATCACAAACGTGTTGGCGACAAAGACACTGGGCCGAACACGGGCGGCATGGGTGCTTACTCTCCTGCGCCGGTTGTAACTCCAGAAATCCACAACCGTATCCTTGAGGAAGTTATCTACCCAACGGTACGTGGTATGGACGCAGAAGGCGCACCTTACACAGGTTTCCTTTACGCTGGCCTAATGATCGATGCTGACGGCACACCTAAAGTTATCGAATACAACTGCCGCTTTGGCGACCCTGAAACGCAACCTATCATGATGCGTATGGAGTCAGACCTTGTTGAACTTTGCCTAATGGCTATCGACGAGAAGCTCGACGAAGCAGAATCGAAGTGGGATCCACGCGCTTCTATCGGTGTTGTTCTTGCGGCTGGCGGTTACCCTGCTGACTACGCAAAAGGTGACGTTATTTCACTACCAACAAGCGAAGTTGAAGGCCAAAAGGTTTTCCACGCGGGTACGACAAATAATGAAGCTGGCGACGTTGTGACAAACGGCGGTCGTGTACTTTGTGCAACAGCACTGGGCAATACGGTTTCTGAGGCTCAAGAGCGCGCTTACGCGTTGACGAAGCAAGTTAGCTGGAATGGTATGTTCCACCGCAATGATATTGGTTACCGTGCGATTGCGCGCGAACAAGAGCAGTAAACAATCTTGTTGCTCGCTTACTTTCCAATAACAGTAAGCAAATGACAGCAAGTGAATAACAGAAAAAGGCGCCTCAATAGGCGCCTTTTTTATTACTCAATCTTTCTAGGAATCCGCGTCTGTACAAACAAATCAGCACTTGGCCTACAGTAGGCCAAATACTCTCAATCCTTTGATTACTCGCTATTCTTTCAACAATGATGGCCTAACGACACAATCATGGCTGTCTTCAGCCAGCATCAGTAACTCTTCCACGCTCATCTTACCGAGTAAGTCACTGCCAAGAAACGCCGCATAGCTTTCCACAGACGCCAATCGGTCAATCACGAAGCCTGGCAAGGTCTGGTTAAATTCAATGCGATCAAACTCACCACCAGCGCACGTTTTAAAAGATCTGCCATTCCAGTAACCCTGAATCAGCCTAAGCCCTCCATCATGCTGCTTCGTTGTGGTCTCTAGAACCGACGTCGCTTCTTTCTGATAGTTTTCAAGCTGCTTGGCTTGGATAGGTAAGATTTTGCTATCAATACGATACTGTTGATACACAGCTTCGCCTGACTTATTGAAACGCACATGGACTCGATAGGGAACCAGCTCATTAGAAGAGTTACGCTGCTCGCCTTCACGAATGAATTCACGAAGCACGCCTTCTGACCAAGCATAATCAGTTTGGTACCAGCCGTAATCGCCGACAGTGACGTAGTCAGCTGAAGTATGAGGTTGTGTTAGCTTGTTTGTAACCCAGTAGAAACTCGTCGCGTCGCCCATGACTTGGCCGCCAGTGTGAGTTTCAAATTGCTCTAGGTTTTTGCGAGGGCTTGTTGAAGAACAGCCAATAAGAAATGTAGATAATAGTGAAACGAGAAGAAATGCTTTTTTCATAAAAACCTGTACCGAGGTGGAATACGACTACCTCGGTACAGTTTAGATTATTTCACTGAATCTTTCAGCGCTTTACCTGCAACAAATGCTGGAACATTTGCAGCAGCGATTTGGATCTCATCACCAGTTTTTGGGTTACGACCAGTGCGAGCTGCACGGTGGTTTACTTTAAAAGTACCAAAACCAATTAGCTGAACTTGATCGCCATCTTTAAGAGCATCTGTAACACCGCCAAGAGTCGCTTCTAGAGCAGCTTTAGCTTGTGCTTTAGAAAGGTCCGCTTTTTCAGCAATAAAGTCGATTAATTGAGTCTTGTTCATTTTAGGTTTCCCTTCTTTGTATTTTTGAATTCAATTCACTCTAAAACATAAATGCCCCATCTGGCAAAGGTTTGTCGTCGATCTTTAGCTCTAATGCCGTAGTTTTAGCCATAATATGAGTAATAACTCACAATTTGTTACTGATTTTATTAAGCAAGCCCTTGTTTAAAAGGGGCTGAGAGCAAAATTAATGATGACCTAGCCACTACTTTTTCACTATAATCCACGCTGAATCGCTGCTAAAGCGTACAATTTAATTTAAGGGCAAACATGCTGCTGCTATCTATTTACGTCTCCATTGCTATTGGAGTTTCTTTCATTTGTTCTGTTTTGGAAGCTGTACTTTTGAGTATTAGTCCGAGCTACATTGCTCAACTAAAACAAAATGGGCACCCTGCAGCAGAGTCTTTAGACAAACTGAAAACAGATATTGACCGCCCGCTTGCGTCAATTTTAACGCTCAACACCATCGCCCATACTATCGGTGCTGCGACAGCAGGTGCACAAGCGGCTGTCGTTTTTGGTAGCCAATGGTTAGGTGTCTTCTCTGCCGTGCTAACGCTAGGTATCTTGGTATTATCTGAGATTGTTCCAAAAACCATTGGTGCAACCTACTGGCGTCAACTTGCCCCTGCTTCGGCAAGCGTGCTGCGCTGGATGGTGTTCTTCCTAACACCGTTTGTCTGGTTCTCAGAACAGATCACCAAACGTCTTGCTCGTGGCCACCAAGCACCAAAAATGCGTGATGAGCTATCTGCAATGGCGATTTTGGCAAAAGAGAGCGGCGAGTTTGCAGAAGGCGAATCAAAAATCCTGAGCAACCTACTGGGTATTCAAGATGTACCCGTGACTCAAATAATGACGCCGCGTCCAGTGGTATTCCGTGTTGATGCGGAAATGAGTGTCAATACCTTCCTAGAACAACATAAAGACACGCCATTCTCACGCCCGCTGGTTTACAGCGAGCAGAGTGACAACATCATCGGTTTTGTTCACCGCTTAGAGCTGTTTAGATTGCAGCAAGCCGGTTGTGGTGAGAAAGCTCTGGGTGAAGTAATGCGCCCTATCCACGTGTTGCTGAACAACATGGGCTTGGCTAAAGCCTTTGACCAGATGATGGCAAACCGCCTGCAACTGTCTTTAGTTGTGGACGAATACGGCACTATTCAGGGCATCATCACCCTAGAAGACATCTTTGAGCACCTAGTGGGCGAAGAGATTGTCGACGAAGCGGATAAGACGACTGACATGCAAGAACTGGCGTTCCAACGCTGGGAGAAGTGGAAAGAGACACACGGTGTTATCGAAAACCGCGATGACGAGGACGAGGAAGAAACTCCAGCAGACAACGACTCTTCAGATGCAAAATCAACGAATGACGACGACGCATCAAAAGATAAGGCATCAAAAGACAAAGTGTAGAACGAAGACAAAAAAGACGCTTAATCTCAATTTGATACCGTCAGATACAACAAAGGCTCCCTAGGGAGCCTTTGTTTTTATTCGTACCTTGGTGCAATTGCGAATTATAGCGCAACACCAATGTTACTGACTGGGTCTTCACGCAGTTCGTGGCGTAGGTCTTTGATCAACTCTAAGTCACGCTCAGTCGTTTCACGTAAAGGTCGGAAAATGGCCCACTGAACGTCCCACTCTTCACATACCGCTTCGTTTTCTTTCTGGTTTTCGTTCGTCACTTCTTCAGCGCCTTGAGCAAACTCAAGCTCAGCAACCGTCTTCACCGATTGTTGACTCACTTTAATTACCGCTTCCAACATATGTTCACGGTCAAGCAGACCATGAATTAGCGTTGCTAGGCCTTGGCATGCGTCCATTGCTGGGTAAACACCATAAAAATCAAAATCATCACCGCTAGGGAATAGCTCTTCAACCTTCTCAAGTTGACGCTCAAAGTTCACCTTTGCTGTTTTAACCGTCAGGATTTCCCAAATGCTATCCAAAACATCACGATAGATTCGAGCTTCCGCAAATTCTGTATTCTCACAAAACATGGCATAGTTAGGGTACATACGCTCACATAGACACGCCATAAAGGTAATTTGTTGCCAAGGTTCTAACTTTTCAAGACGAACCTGCAGTGGATTCTGAAGCATAGTCACTCAATAATTGCAGAAAAAGACAGCGAAAGTGTACTTGATAAACCCTGGGGGGAAAAGGTAAGCCGATGAACAATTTTACGAATAAGCTCTATATTCTTACTGAGCATGACGATACCTATACGCAACTGATTCTAAACCAGGATTTACCCGACCTAGAAATCACTCAAAACCCCGAATCAGCACAGATTGTCTTGGCGTCACCACCTCTAATCGCAGAACGCCTCGGCGAGTTTAAAGAGCTAGACTGGGTACAGAGTACCTATGCCGGAATCAATAAACTCACTCAGCCAGATCTGCGTCAGGACTATACGCTAACCAACGTCAAAGGCATCTTTGGTCCGGCTATCGCAGAATACGTATTGGGTTACACAATCAGTCACTGTAGACACTTCCCTCATTACCACCAGCATCAACAACAACGAAACTGGCAGCCACAGCTTTATACTAGCCTAACTGACAAAACTATGGTGATTTTAGGAACAGGTTCAATCGGCAGTCATTTGGCAAAAACCGCGGCGGCTTTTGGTATTCATACCATAGGTGTCAACCGTACCGGCATCCCATCCAAACAAGAAACCTTTAAAGAGACTTTCCACATCAATGAGATAGAGGCTGCCCTTAAGCAGGCCGATATTGTGGTCAACACCTTGCCATCAACCGCTGAAACCTATCAGCTGTTGAACCAAACCACGTTAGGTTACTGCTCTAATGTGTTGCTGTTTAATGTCGGTCGAGGGGAAAGCATCGACAATAAAGCCTTGTTGCTCGCCATAAAAAACAGATGGGTAGAACACGCATTTTTAGATGTGTTTGAAAGTGAACCCCTCTCTCAGGAACACCCTTTCTGGAAACTACCGCAAGTCACCATCACTCCACACATCGCTGCACTCAGTGAGCCAAGACAAGTAGTCGAGATCTTCGCAGAGAATTACAAACAGTGGCGAGATGGCTTTACACTTAATCATGTCATCGATTTTGAAAAAGGTTACTGATGTCCTCTTCGTTACTTAAAGAGATTCGACAATGCCGAGCTTGTAAGCCTCACCTATCACACGGTGCCAACCCGGTGATTCAAGCGCATCCAAACGCGCGCTTGCTGATCATAGGTCAAGCGCCGGGTATCAAGGTGCATGAGTCGTCGATCCCTTGGAATGACGCCAGTGGCGAACGATTAAGAGGATGGTTAGGGATAGATAGCGATACTTTTTACGACGAGCAAAAAGTCGCGATTGTGCCTATGGGGTTTTGTTATCCGGGGAAAGGGAAAAGTGGCGATCTCCCACCACGCAAAGAGTGCGCGGGGCTTTGGCACAACAAAGTGCTGCAATCTCTACCCAATATTCAAATGACACTGCTGATTGGCCAGTACGCACAAAACCATTACCTAACAAACAAAACCACCAGCACATTGACCGAAACCGTGCGTGATTGGCAAAGGTGGGCGCCTGAGTTTTTGCCATTACCCCACCCTTCGCCACGCAATAATATCTGGCTCAAGAAGAACCCTTGGTTTGAAAGTGAAGTCATTCCTTATATCAGGAAACACATCTCTGAGCATTTGGCCTACCATAATCCAAATGCCTGATTAACTGCACACAATAAGATTAAACCGCCATCAAATGCCAATTTCAGACAATAAAAAAGCGCTGTTGGTTTCCCAACAGCGCTTTCAATAATCTTACTCAGAATTACTTGTGGTAAGGCTTAGACAATTCGTGAACAGCGTCAACGAATACACCAGCATTCTCTGGCGGTACATCTAAGTGGATACCGTGGCCTAGGTTAAATACATGACCTGTACCACCGTCGCCGAAGCCTTCAAGGATGCTGCCCACTTCTTCGCGAATACGTTCAGGCTGAGCGTAAAGCATTGAAGGATCCATGTTACCTTGCAGAGCAACTTTGTCGCCGATGCGAGCTTTTGCATCTGCGATGTTGATTGTCCAGTCTAGACCAACCGCATCACAACCTGTTGCTGCGATAGACTCAAGCCACATGCCACCGTTCTTAGTGAACAGAGTAACCGGTACTCGACGACCTTCGTTTTCACGGATTAGGCCATCAACGATTTTGTGCATGTATTGCAGTGAGAATAGGTTGTAGTCACGAGGAGTCAGTACACCACCCCATGTATCAAATACCATTACCGATTGAGCACCCGCTTTAATTTGCGCGTTCAGGTATTCGATAACACTGTCAGCCAGCTTATCTAGAAGCAGGTGCAGCGTTTGTGGTTCTGCGTACATCATCTTCTTGATCTTAGTGAATGCTTTAGAGCTTCCACCTTCAACCATGTATGTCGCTAGAGTCCATGGGCTACCAGAGAAACCAATCAGTGGCACTTCGCCTTTCAGGTCTTTACGGATCTGACGAACGGCATTCATTACGTATTGAAGCTCGCCTTCTGGATCAGGTAGGCCAATCTTCTCTACGTCAGCTTTACACGTGATAGGACGCTCAAACTTAGGACCTTCACCTGTTTCAAAGTACAAACCTAAGCCCATTGCATCAGGGATAGTTAGGATGTCTGAGAACAAGATTGCCGCATCAAGCGGGAAACGACGTAAAGGTTGAAGTGTTACTTCTGATGCCAGTTCCGCGTTTTTGCACAAAGACATGAAATCGCCCGCTTCAGCGCGCGTTGCTTTGTATTCAGGAAGATAGCGGCCAGCTTGGCGCATCATCCATACCGGTGTGTAATCAACAGGCTGTTTTAAAAGTGCGCGTAAATAGCGATCGTTTTTTAATTCGGTCATTCCGTTAAATTCCAATTCAATCTTGTCTAGTTTTGATGGCAAGTATTCTAACACTGATTGAAGGGTAAAAGCTGTGTGCTTTGCAACCTAGATCAAGTTATTAACTTTTAAATCAATGCTTAATTTGCACCCAATTACGGGAGCATGTTAAAAATTTGTTCGCTAGCGAAAATTACAATTATAACATCTGAGTAGTCACTACTCAGCATCTCATAACGACATCTTACTTACCCCCTCCACTTGTGGAGGGTTTTTTTTAGCTTTTGACCACCCATAGGCCAAATACTATCACAGGCAGATTAGTGCTCTAGCATCGGCTCCGTCACACCATCTTTCATCACGTCATCAACTGTTTTCTCAATCAACTGTCTCGCAATGGTTCCAACAGGAGCAACATCAGGTAGGCTTGTTACGTCAAACCATTGAGCATCCGATAGCTCGCTGTAGTCAGGCTTGAGCGTACCACCAGCATAATCTGCGAGAAAGCCCATCATCATACTCGATGGAAACGCCCATGGTTGGCTGCCAAAATAACGAATATTATCGACATCGATACCCGTTTCTTCTTTGACTTCTCTTGCCACACACTGCTCTAAGGTCTCTCCGACCTCTAGGAAGCCCGCTATCACGGTATACATACCTGTCTTATGTCTTGGGTGCTGCGCAAGCAATATCTTGTTGTCGTTTCGTACAGCGACAATGATGCACGGGAAGATACGAGGATAATGAAGTGTGCGGCAATCTCCACACTGCATCGCCACCTGGTTATGGTTGAGATGATTTCGACCACCACACTGAGGGCAAAAACGCATACTTTGAGTCATATGCCCATATTGGATGGCTTTGCTTGCAGTCAAGAAACTCACTTCAGGCCAGTGCAGTAACTCTCTTAGGCTGACCATGCTCAGCTCATTCTCCACATCACAATCGTTGAGCCAATACACCTTGCGACCTTGATGCTGACCAATACAGATTGCATGCTCCACACTCAGCCCAAGCTCTTCAGCAGAGCCAAACGGAAACTGATCATTATTAACCCAAATATCACTACCAGAAACGACGCACCAATAAGCTTGCTCTGTCATTTTGTTATCACTTTTTTTTAACATCCCTATGCCTCATTGCTTGCAGTTCGTTCATTTTACTGGCAATCTAATTTCATACTAGAGTTGTAGCAGAGAATATTTCAAGCTATTACTTTTAGTAGCTACCAATAAAACGGACCCTGCTTAGGCAATTACTTGATCACAAGGTTGTGATCAGATCATGAGGACATGGTCATGCTAAATAAATTCAAACAAATACAAGAACAATGGGGTGGCTCTAATGAGGTCATCGATCATTGGCTCGAAACTCGACAGTCTCTAATCGTTGAGTATTGTAAGCTAGGTGCCTTGCAGCCAGCTAGCAACGGGCAATCAAACGTTGTTGAACTCCCTTCCCCTAAAGAAATAAGCTCATTCTGTGATCATGTTGTCGATTATATCTCAGAGGGTCATTTTAAGATCTACGATATGGTCATGAAAAAATGGCAAGCAACAGGCTTTAAAACCAATGACGAGATTGATACAACTTACGCGAAGATCGTACTTACAACCGAGCCGCTTCTAGAATTCAATGATAAGTACGTTAAAGTAAATGCAGACGATGAGTTGCCTAACTTCGAAGGAGATATGTCCAAAGTAGGTGAACTACTCGAACTACGTTTTGAAGTAGAAGATAATCTTATCCAGCTTATTGCAGACAGTTTAGCGATTCCACCAGGCGCTTAGTTAGCCGAATCCTTAATAAGCTTGCCTCTGTGCAAGCTTTTTGTTTTGTCTGTAAGGTTATCCAAACTACCCAGAACCTTTCAGACAGAGCTTACTCGCTCGCCCTGACCTTTAGCCATAAGCATATGGTTACAGCCCTAATCAGCCTAGTCATCTCTACCCTTTATCTTACTGGCCTCAAAGAGCACTCTTCAGGACATAAATCCAACCTCACCAGCTAGATAAGCACACCTATCACTTTATAAGTCATAGCTAAATACCAATACGCCAGATACAAAAAAGGCACCCGAAGGTGCCTTTTTCTTATCTCTTAGAGACTACTCGTAGAGCTTACTCTTCTGAAGAGAAACCAGCGTTTAGAAGTGCTGCTAGATTGTCAGTAGCTTGTTCAGCTGAAGGACCTTCTTGCTCTTCTTCACGTTGTTTTTGACGCTCTTGGTGGTATGCGAAACCAGTACCAGCTGGGATCAGACGACCAACAATTACGTTCTCTTTCAGACCGCGAAGGTCATCACGCTTACCAGAAACCGCAGCTTCTGTTAGTACGCGAGTCGTTTCTTGGAACGATGCAGCTGAGATGAATGACTCAGTTGCAAGAGATGCTTTAGTAATACCTAGTAGATCACGTTCGAAACGCACTAGTTCTTTACCTTCAGCTTCTAGCTTACGGTTAGCAATCTTAACATTGTGGTACTCAACTTGTTCGCCAGGTAGGAACGGAGAGTCACCAGAATGAGTGATTGTACACTTACGTAGCATTTGACGAACGATAGTCTCGATGTGCTTATCGTTAATCTTTACGCCTTGTAAGCGGTAAACTTCTTGAACTTCGTTCGCGATGTACTGAGTTACTGCGTGGATACCACGTAGACGCAGGATATCGTGTGGAGTTTCAGGACCGTCGGCGATTACATCACCACGTTCAATCTTCTCACCTTCGAACACGTTCAATTGACGATGCTTAGGAATCATCTCTTCGTAAGCGTCACCGCCTTCACGAGTGATTACTAGACGACGCTTACCTTTCGTTTCTTTACCGAAAGACACAGTACCTGTGTGCTCAGCAAGGATCGCAGGCTCTTTAGGCTTACGAGCTTCGAATAGGTCAGCTACGCGTGGTAGACCACCGGTGATATCTTTGTTTCCGCTCGATTTTTGAGGGATACGAGATAGTGTGTCACCGATGCCAACTTCAGCGCCATCTTCGATGTTTACAATCGCTTTGCCAGGTAGGAAGTAGTGAGCTGGCATATCAGTACCAGGGATCATTACGTCGTTACCTTGCTCATCAACAAGTTTGATAGCTGGACGCATATCTTTACCTGCTGCTGGGCGAGCTGCTGCGTCTGTAACTTCACTTGAAGAAAGACCCGTTAGATCGTCAGTTTGACGAGAAACTGTAATACCATCGATCATATCTACGAATTGGATACGACCTGCCACTTCAGTGATGATTGGCATGGTATGCGCTTCCCAGTTAGCTACAACTTCACCAGCAGTAACTGCTGCGTTGTCGCCTTTGGTTAGCATCGAACCGTAAGGAAGTTTGTGCTTCTCTTTAGTACGGCCGAATTCATCAATAATCGTCATCTCAGATGCACGAGAAGTGATAACCAGTTTCTTATCTTTGTTAACTACGAACTTAGCATTGTGAAGTTTCACAGTACCAGTTGTCTTAGCTTGGATGCTGTTCTCTGCTGCTGCAGTAGATGCCGCACCACCGATGTGGAACGTACGCATCGTTAGCTGTGTACCCGGTTCACCGATAGATTGTGCAGCGATAACACCAACTGCTTCACCTTGGTTCACTAGGTGACCACGTGCTAGGTCACGACCGTAACACTGTGCACAACAACCGAAGTCTGCATCACAGGTAACAACAGAGCGCACTTTCATGCTATCTACTGAGTTGTCTTCCATGATTTGACACCACTTCTCATCAATCAGAGTATTACGTGGAATCAGTACATCTTCAGTACCAGGCTTAAGAACGTCTTCAGCTACTACACGACCTAGAGCAAGCTCAGAAAGTGCAACTTTAACGTCACCACCTTCGATGTGAGGCATCATGTCGATACCTTCATGCGTGCCACAGTCATGTTCGTGTACTACAACGTCTTGAGCAACGTCTACTAGACGACGAGTTAGGTAACCCGAGTTTGCTGTTTTCAGTGCTGTATCCGCAAGACCCTTACGAGCACCGTGCGTTGAGATAAAGTACTGAAGGACGTTTAGACCTTCTTTAAAGTTCGCTGTGATCGGCGTTTCGATGATTGAACCATCTGGACGCGCCATCAGACCACGCATACCTGCTAGCTGACGAATCTGAGCTGCAGAACCACGTGCGCCCGAGTCGGCCATCATGTAGATGCTGTTGAACGATTCTTGCTGTTCTTCTTCGCCGTCACGGTTGATAACTGTTTCAGAAGATAGGTTATCCATCATTGCTTTCGCAACGCGGTCATTCGTAGATGCCCAGATATCGATAACTTTGTTGTAACGCTCACCCGCAGTAACAAGACCAGATTGGAATTGCTCTTGGATTTCGCGAACTTCTTCTTCAGCAGATTCAATTTCATCGTATTTCGCTTGAGGTACAACCATATCGTCGATACCTACAGAAACACCAGAAAGTGCAGCGTATGCAAAACCTGCGTACATGATTTGGTCAGCAAATACTACTGTATCTTTTAGACCAAGCTTACGGTAACACTCGTTAAGAAGAGTAGAGATCTGCTTCTTACCTAACTTTTGGTTAACGATGCTGTACGGTAGGCCAGCTGGAACGATTTGCCATAGCATTGCACGGCCGACAGTTGTATCAACCATCTTCGTTTCAGTAGTGCTGTTACCATCTTCGTCTACTACAGTTTCGGTGATACGTACTTTAACGCGAGCGTGTAGCTCAGCAGTCTTAGTACGGTATGCCTTTTCAGCCTCAGCAGGGCCAGCAAGGTACATACCTTCGCCTTTCACGTTGATCTTGTCACGTGTCATGTAGTAAAGACCCAATACAACGTCCTGAGAAGGTACGATGATCGGATCACCTGACGCTGGCGACAGAATGTTATTCGTCGACATCATCAGTGTACGTGCTTCAAGCTGTGCTTCTAGAGTTAGAGGCACGTGTACCGCCATTTGGTCACCATCGAAGTCGGCGTTGTATGCCGCACACACTAGTGGGTGAAGCTGAATCGCTTTACCTTCGATTAGTACTGGTTCAAACGCTTGGATACCTAGACGGTGAAGTGTAGGTGCACGGTTAAGCAGTACTGGGTGTTCGCGGATTACTTCGTCCAGGATATCCCAAACGATAGCTTCTTCGCGCTCTACCATCTTCTTAGCAGCTTTGATTGTCGTAGCCATGCCACGAGTTTCTAGCTTGCTGTAGATGAACGGCTTAAATAGCTCAAGTGCCATCTTCTTAGGAAGACCACACTGATGTAGACGAAGGTATGGACCTACTGTGATTACAGAACGGCCAGAGTAGTCTACACGTTTACCTAGAAGGTTCTGACGGAAACGACCTTGTTTACCCTTGATCATATCAGCAAGAGATTTCAGAGGACGCTTGTTAGAACCAGTGATAGCACGACCACGACGACCGTTATCTAGAAGTGCATCAACAGACTCTTGCAGCATACGCTTTTCGTTACGTACGATGATGTCCGGAGCAGCTAGCTCTAGAAGGCGCTTCAAACGGTTGTTACGGTTGATCACACGACGGTAAAGGTCGTTCAGATCTGAAGTCGCAAAACGACCGCCATCTAGTGGTACTAGAGGACGTAGATCTGGCGGCAGAACCGGAAGTACAGTCAGAATCATCCATTGCGGATCGTTACCCGATGCAATGAACGCTTCAACTAGCTTCAGGCGCTTAGTAACTTTTTTACGCTTAGTTTCTGAGTTAGTCGTTTCTAACTCTTCGCGCATTTCTTCCACTTCTTGATGAAGGTCCATTGTTGCAAGCAGATCTTTGATCGCTTCAGCACCCATCTTAGCAGTAAATTCGTCACCCCACTCTTCTAGACGATCCAGATACTCTTCTTCAGTAAGCATCTGAGATTTTTCTAGATCAGTCATACCTGGTTCAGTTACTACGTACATCTCGAAGTAAAGAACACGTTCGATATCACGTAGAGGGATATCCATTAGTAGACCGATACGAGACGGCAGTGATTTTAGGAACCAGATGTGAGCAACTGGTGAAGCTAGCTCGATGTGGCCCATGCGGTCACGACGAACTTTAGTTTGTGTAACTTCAACGCCACACTTCTCACAGATAACACCACGGTGCTTCAGGCGCTTGTATTTGCCACAAAGACATTCGTAGTCTTTAACTGGACCAAAAATACGTGCACAGAACAGACCATCACGTTCAGGTTTGAACGTACGATAGTTAATTGTTTCCGGCTTTTTAACTTCACCAAAAGACCATGAACGGATCATGTCTGGTGAAGATAGACCGATTTTGATTGCATCAAATTCTTCGGTCTTATGCTGTGCTTTTAGAAAGTTTAATAAGTCTTTCACATTCAGCTCCTGTAAGGAGTTAAAGGAGCTCACTGCTGTAGCAAGCTCCCTTTTACCAAATAATCCTATCTTCTTTTAAAAAGAAGGAGGGATTACTCTTCGTCTTCTAGCTCGATGTTGATACCTAGCGAGCGAATCTCTTTCAACAGTACGTTGAACGACTCAGGCATACCAGGTTCCATGCTATGGTTACCGTCTACGATGTTCTTATACATCTTAGTACGGCCGTTAACGTCATCTGACTTAACTGTTAGCATTTCTTGTAGAGTATATGCAGCACCGTATGCTTCTAGTGCCCATACTTCCATCTCACCGAAACGCTGACCACCGAACTGAGCTTTACCACCAAGTGGTTGCTGAGTTACTAGGCTGTAAGAACCAGTTGAACGAGCATGCATCTTGTCATCAACCAAGTGGTTCAGTTTCAGCATGTACATGTAACCAACAGTTACAGGACGCTCAAACGAATCACCAGTACGACCATCAAACAGTTTAAGCTGACCAGATTCTGGCAGATCACCCAGTTTAAGTAGTTCTTTGATTAGAGACTCAGAAGCACCGTCGAACACAGGAGTAGCAATCGGTAGACCGCCACGTAGGTTCTTGATCAGTGTACGAACTTGATCATCAGACAGTTCAGCAATATCAACTTTCTGACGAGTATCACCAAGATCGTAAACCTTCTGTAGGAACTCACGGAACTTATGCAGTTCTTGTTGTTCCTTAACCATTTGGTTGATCTTGTCACCGATACCTTTCGCAGCCAAACCTAAGTGAACTTCTAGGATCTGACCGATGTTCATACGCGATGGTACACCCAGCGGGTTAAGTACGATGTCTACAGGCTGACCTTTCTCATCGTATGGCATGTCTTCAACAGGGTTAATCTTAGAGATTACACCTTTGTTACCGTGACGACCGGCCATCTTATCACCAGGCTGGATACGACGTTTAACCGCTAGGTAAACTTTAACAATCTTAAGAACGCCAGGCGCTAGATCATCACCTTGAGTGATTTTACGACGCTTAGTTTCAAACTTCTTATCGAAGTCTGCTTTTAGCTCATCCCACTGCTCAGCAAGTTGCTCAAGCTGTGTTTGTAGCGCATCGTCTTCTAGAACTTGCTCTAGCCATTGCTTACGACCGATAGTATCAAGCTTAGCTTCAGAGTAACCACCAGACAGAAGTACAGCTTTAACACGGTTAAGAAGGCCACCCTCAAGAATTTGGAACTCTTCAGTTAGGTCTTTCTTAGCTTCTTTAAGCTGCATCTGTTCGATTTCAAGTGCACGCTTGTCTTTCTCTACGCCATCGCGAGTGAAGACTTGTACATCGATGATAGTACCCGAAACAGAGTTTGGTACACGTAGAGAAGTATCTTTAACATCAGATGCTTTCTCACCGAAGATAGCACGTAGCAGCTTCTCTTCAGGAGTCAGTTGAGTTTCACCTTTAGGGGTTACTTTACCAACTAGGATGTCGCCACCCTTAACTTCAGCACCAATGTAAACGATACCTGACTCGTCTAGTTTAGACAGAGCAGACTCACCTACGTTTGGAATATCAGCTGTGATCTCTTCAGAACCCAGCTTAGTATCACGAGCCACACAAGATAGTTCTTGGATGTGGATTGTCGTGAAACGGTCTTCTTGAACTACGCGCTCAGATACTAAGATCGAGTCTTCGAAGTTGTAACCGTTCCAAGGCATGAATGCGATACGCATGTTTTGGCCAAGAGCTAGTTCACCAAGGTCTGTTGAAGGACCATCAGCAAGAACATCGCCACGTGCAACTGGTTCACCAGGAAGTACAGTTGGACGTTGGTTAATACATGTGTTTTGGTTCGAACGCGTGTACTTAGTTAGGTTGTAGATATCGATACCAGCTTCGCCAGGTACCAATTCATCTTCGTTAACCTTAACTACGATACGAGAAGCGTCTACAGACTGAACTTGACCACCACGTTTAGCAACCGCTGTAACACCAGAGTCAACTGCGATGTTACGTTCGATACCAGTACCTACTAGAGGCTTATCAGCCTTAAGTGTTGGTACAGCTTGACGTTGCATGTTGGCACCCATCAATGCACGGTTCGCATCATCGTGTTCTAGGAACGGGATAAGCGAAGCAGCGATAGATACTACTTGGTTTGTCGCAACGTCCATGTAGTCAACGTGATCGCGTGGGTGAAGACCAGATTCACCTTTTTGACGAGCTGTGATTAGCTCATCTGCAAACGTACCTTCTTCAGTAAGAATGGTGTTTGCTTGCGCGATTACGAATTGACCTTCCTGGATTGCAGACAGGTAATCAACTTCTTCTGTTACTACACCATCTACTACACGACGGTACGGAGTTTCTAGGAAACCGTAATCGTTACAACGTGCAAACGCAGATAGTGAGTTAATTAGACCGATGTTTGGACCTTCAGGCGTTTCGATCGGACATAGACGACCGTAGTGAGTTACGTGAACGTCACGTACTTCGAAGCCTGCGCGCTCACGAGTAAGACCACCAGGACCTAAAGCAGAGATACGACGTTTGTGCGTAACTTCTGACAATGGGTTGTTTTGGTCCATGAACTGTGAAAGCTGTGAAGAGCCAAAGAATTCTTTAACTGCAGCAGAGATCGGCTTAGCGTTGATAAGATCTTGAGGCATGATTGCATCAAGGTCACCAAGGCTTAGGCGCTCTTTAACGGCACGTTCTACACGAACTAGACCAACACGGAATTGGTTTTCTGCCATTTCACCTACAGAACGGATACGACGGTTGCCAAGGTGGTCGATATCGTCCACTTCACCAATACCGTTACGGATACCAATCAGTTTCTTCATCACTTCGATGATGTCTGATTCATCCAGAGTACCGCGCTCTTCTTCTTCTTCACGCTCGATAGAGCTGTTGAACTTCATACGGCCTACAGTTGATAGGTCGTAACGTTCTTCAGAGAAGAATAGGCTTTCGAATAGAGACTCTGCAGCTTCTTTCGTTGGTGGCTCGCCAGGACGCATCATGCGGTAGATTTCTACCAATGCAGAGATGCGATCTACTGTGCTATCTGCACGTAGAGTGTCTGACATGAATGGACCGTGATCTAGGTCATTCGTGAACAGAGTTTGTAGAGCCTTGTGGCCTGCTTGAGACAGGTTAGCAAGAGCTTCTAGGCTAATCTCTTGGTTCGCGCCAACGATGATCTCGCCAGTTGCTTCGTTGATGTAATCTTTAGATGCAACTTTACCAACGATGTACTCTACTGGTACTTCGATGTGCTCAACGCCATCTTTTTCAAGTTGACGGATATGGCGAGCAGTAACACGACGACCAGTCTCAACGTAAGTTTTACCGTTTGCTTCGATGTCGAATGACGCAGTTTCACCACGTAGACGATCAGGAACCAACTCCATAAGAAGAGTTTGGTCTTTCACTTCGAAGTTCACTTTGTCGAAGAACAGATCAAGGATCTCTTCAGTCGATTTACCAAGTGCACGAAGAATAATCGATGCTGGTAGCTTACGACGACGGTCGATACGTACGAATAAGTTATCCTTAGGATCGAACTCAAAGTCTAACCATGAGCCACGGTAAGGAATTACACGTGCGTTATAAAGAACTTTACCTGATGAGTGGGTCTTACCCTTATCACTGTCGAAGAACACGCCTGGGCTTCGGTGCAGCTGGGATACGATAACCCTCTCGGTACCATTAATTACGAAAGTACCATTGTCTGTCATAAGCGGAATTTCGCCCATGTAGACTTCTTGTTCTTTAATGTCTTTTACAGTACCTGCTGGTGCATCTCGATCAAAGATAACTAGACGTAGTTTTACGCGTAGTGGCTTTGAGTAAGTAACACCGCGGATTTGACATTCTTTAACGTCAAAAACTGGCTCACCAAGACGGTAGCTAACGTATTGCAGCTCAGAATTGCCGTTGTAGCTCTGAATTGGAAATACAGAACGGAAAGCAGCTTCAAGACCGTATTGACCTTCTGGATCCTGTTCGATGAATTTGTCGAAAGAATCAAGCTGGATCGATAACAGGTATGGAATGTCCAAAACTTGTGGACGAGTACCAAAATCCTTACGGATGCGCTTTTTCTCGGTATAAGAGTAAACCATGGGGTTCCTCAGCTCGCTGATAAGTGACCCAAACCACCCAAAACACTCTTCAGAGGGGGTGGTGACAAACAGCTGTTTAGTGGTAGTGAACAATCATTTCGAAAAAATGACTGTTTTTTTGCTCGGATTATGACGGTTAAACAGCGGAAATTTCGCCATAGCCCTACAGCGCAAAAAGGCCGGTGGTTAATAAACCACCAGCCATTAGCCTTGCGGCTATGAAATTAAGTAATAATTACTTGATTTCAACAGAAGCGCCAGCTTCTTCTAGCTGTGCTTTAAGAGCTTCAGCTTCAGCTTTGTCAACGCCTTCTTTAAGCGCTGCAGGAGCTGAGTCTACAAGACCTTTAGCTTCTTTAAGACCTAGGCCAGTTGCGCCACGTACAGCTTTGATAACTTGTACTTTGTTAGCGCCAGCAGCAGTTAGGATTACGTCGAATTCAGTTTGCTCAGCAGCAGCGTCGCCGCCAGCTGCGCCACCAGCTACAACTGCAGCTGCAGCTGAAACGCCGAATTTCTCTTCCATAGCTTCGATAAGCTCAACAACTTGCATTACAGACATTTCTGCAACTGCGTCTAGGATTTGCTCGTTAGTAATAGACATAACAATTCTCTTTTAAGTCAACAATAAGTTTAATTTGCAACCAATGAAAAGCAAGGCTTAAGCCGCTGCTTCTTCTTTTTGGTCACGTAGTGCAGCGATAGTACGAACCAGCTTGCCAGCAGAAGCTTCTTTCATGCACATCATTAGGCGTGCGATAGCTTCGTCGTAAGTTGGTAGTGTCGCTAGTACTTCAGCATCAGTAACTGCGCCTTCAAATGCAGCAGCTTTGATCTCGAAATCTTTGTTCTCTTTAGCGAAGTCTTTGAAAAGACGCGCTGCAGCACCTGGGTGCTCGTTAGAGAACGCGATCAGAGTTGGACCAGTGAAAGTGTCTACTAGACACTCGTAGTCTGTACCCTGAACCGCACGGCGTGCTAGTGTGTTACGAACAACTTTCATGTAAACACCCGCTTCGCGAGCTTGTTTACGTAGAGAAGTCATTGCGCCAACTTCAACGCCACGAGAATCAGCTACAACTGCAGAAAGTGCACCACTGGCAGCTTCGTTGACTTCAGCAACAATTGCTTTTTTGTCTTGAAGATTTAAAGCCATTTGGATTAACCTCTGGTTGTGATTACAGCACCCAATACAAAATGTATTGAGCGTTTACGATGTTATTTAAAAATGAATAAATCCACTTCAAACCACAACATCGCCTACGTAGGTTTTATTAAGCTATCAATAATCTAATGAAAATCGACAGCGCCTACGGTCTTGGGATAGATGATTTCAAATTGCTTTAAAACCACCCAACCACAAATATTAGGCGCAGAAGTATACACTAAATCTGCGCCTAAGCAAATTAGTTTGCTTGAGTATCAAGACTAGCTTGATCAACAGCAACACCAGCACCCATCGTAGTAGAGATGCTTACTTTCTTCAGGTAAGTACCCTTAGCTGAAGAAGGCTTAGCTTTCTTAAGAGCAACTAGAAGTGCTTCTAGGTTCTCTTGAAGCTGGCTAGCTTCGAAAGATGCTTTACCGATAGTAGTGTGGATGATGCCGTTCTTGTCGTTACGGTAACGAACCTGACCAGCTTTAGCGTTCTTAACCGCTTCAGCAACGTTAGGAGTTACAGTACCAACTTTAGGGTTTGGCATAAGGCCGCGTGGACCTAGGATTGTACCTAGTTGACCAACAACACGCATTGCATCTGGAGAAGCAACAACTACGTCGAAGTTCATTTCGCCTTTTTTCACTTGCTCAGCAAGATCTTCCATACCAACGATATCTGCGCCAGCAGCTTTAGCAGCTTCTGCGTTTGCACCTTGAGTGAAAACAGCAACGCGGATGTCACGGCCAGTACCGTGAGGTAGCACAGTTGCGCCACGAACGTTTTGGTCAGATTTACGAGCATCGATGCCTAGGTTAACAGCAACATCTACAGACTCAACGAATTTAGCAGTTGCTAGTTCTTTAAGAAGAGCAACAGCTTCGTTGATTTCGTATTCTTTAGTCGCGTCAACTTTGTCGCGGATTACGCGCATACGCTTAGTAAGTTTAGCCATGATCTTATCCCTCTACCACTAGGCCCATTGAACGAGCAGTACCAGCAATAGAACGCTTCATTGCTTCGATGTCAGCACCAGTCATATCAGCAGCTTTAGTTTCTGCGATTTCCTGAACTTGAGCGTCAGTTACAGTACCAACTTTCTCAGTGTTTGGACGACCTGAACCAGACTTAACGCCAGCAGCTTTCTTAAGAAGAACAGCAGCAGGTGGAGTCTTAGTTACGAACGTGAAAGAACGGTCGTTGTAAACAGTAATAACTACTGGAGTAGGTAGACCTTTCTCAACAGATTCTGTTTTTGCGTTGAACGCTTTACAGAATTCCATGATGTTCACGCCGTGTTGACCTAGAGCAGGACCAACCGGTGGACTTGGGTTTGCCATACCAGCTGCAACTTGCAGTTTGATATAAGCTTCAACTTTCTTAGCCATGATATTTCCTAATATTTTGGGTACATGCGCTAGCCGCAAGGCGAGCTCCCCATAAATTCAATTAACTCTTTTTCACTTCCACAGAAGCAAAAAGGCGCGAAATTATAATCATAATTCGCGCCTTTAACAACCCTAAAAAGGTGATTTTTTATACTCTTTTATTTTGAACAACTTATGAAGTATTTATCCACAGCTTGTTCAAAACTTAGAGTTTTAGTCCAGTTTTTCAACCTGACCAAATTCAAGCTCAACCGGTGTTGCACGACCAAAGATCGATACAGATACCTTAATGCGGCTTTTCTCGTAATCTACTTCTTCAACAGTACCGTTGAAGTCAGCAAATGGACCATCGTTCACACGAACCACTTCACCCGCTTCGAACATTGTCTTAGGACGTGGAGACTCGCTCGCTTTCTCTAGACGGTTCAAGATAGCATCAGCTTCTTTATCAGTGATTGGTGCAGGACGATCAGAGGTACCACCAATGAAGCCCATAACACGCGGAATGCTGCGTACTAAGTGCCATGATTCATCATTCATGATCATTTGAACTAATACGTAGCCAGGGAAGAATTTACGTTCACTTTTACGGCGTTGGCCTGCACGCATTTCCACTACTTCTTCAGTAGGTACTAGCACATCGCCAAATAGTTCTTCCATGTTGTGCATTTTAATATGCTCGCGTAGCGACTGTGCAACACGACCTTCAAAGCCAGAAAAGGCTTGAACTACATACCAACGTTTTTTTGGAGCTTCACTCATGAATCAGAACCCTCTACACCCCAGTTGCTAGAGAAACTAGACGGACCATAATGCCGTCAATTCCCCAAAGCACTAGAGACATAACAATACATACAGCTAAAACGATCAATGTAGTTTGCATAGTTTCTTGGCGAGTAGGCCAAACAACTTTACGAATCTCCATACGAGATTCTTTTGCAAAATCGATCGCAGCTTTACCTTTAGTTGTTGTTGCTGCAACGCCTAGTGCGGCAGCAATCAGCACAACTACACCTGCAGCGCGAATTACAACAGACAATTCACCATACAGGTAATTACCCACAACAGCAGCAGCCAACAGAACAAAAGCGACAATCCACTTCATTGTATCTGCTGCACCTGAGCTATCAGGAGTTTCAGCGTTTGCTTTCATAAAACCAACCTGTGATAAGTCTTAAATATAGACGACAATAACCCCGCTGTTGCAGGGCACATTCCTTTGCGTTGCAAAACAACACATCTAACAGTCATTTTAGTCAAAAAGACCGTTTAATTCTTTGCTAAGAGCAAAAATCGATGTCAAAACATCCAACTCTTTTTTTAGCGCAGAAAAAGGGCATCAAATGATGCCCTTTTTACTAGTGGTTCGTCAAATCTTATGCAAAGATTTTAGCTACAACACC
>NZ_JBFRUJ010000030.1:0-17178 GCF_041474575.1 Vibrio sp. 10N.222.51.C5 | reverse complement strand
ACATTTCAGGACGGGACAAATTGAAACAAAAGGCCCGCTTAACTGCGGGCTTTTTATACGTTTTAGGTAGAGCGGCGACGATTAACTGCTAGCGAGTTCTGATAGGGCGTTTTCAATTGCGATGGCTCTGCGTTTCTCTTGTTCTTCTCGAATATCTTTGCCTTTAAAACCATCGGTAATGATCGCTTTTACTTCGACTTGAAGCGCCGCTTGGTAGGCGACTTCAAAGCGCGCTTTTTGAGGGTAAGGCTGATCTTGTAACCCTTTTCGGCCTGCGTGGTCGGCCTGACAGCAAAGTAGTATATCGTCGAGCCTATCTGGCTTACGCCAGACATCGAACTTGTTGAGAACCTTGAGAAAGGTGGTTGGTTTGAGTTCGCCTGCGCGGTGGATATTAGAATGTTGCTCGCACACTAACAACGCAAGGTCTCTGAACTCATTGGGCACTCTCACTCGCTCACACAGTTTCTTGATTATCTTAACACCTGTGTGGCAGTGCATTTTATGGCTTGGCCATTCAGCTTGTGGTGTGACGCCTTTACCTAAGTCATGCACTTGAGCTGCAAAGCGTACCGGTAGCGATGGGCTTAATAGTGCGGCTTGTTGAGCAACCATCAGAGTGTGAATACCCGTGTCGATTTCAGGGTGCCATTTTTCAGGTTGAGGGACGCCAAATAGAGCGTCAATCTCAGGTAATACGACTGCCAATGCACCACACTCTTTCAATACAGAGAGGAACACTTCAGGGTGCGGTGTACTAAGAGACTTATGCCACTCTTGCCAAACTCGCTCTGCAGTAAGGTGTGCCAGTTCACCAGATTGGACGATCTCACTCATCATATCCATGGTTTCAGGTGCAACCGTGAAGTTAAGATGGTGAAGCTTGGCGGCGAAGCGAGCCACACGCAGTACACGAAGAGGGTCTTCAACAAAAGCGTCTGAAACGTGTCTTAAGATACGATCCGAGAGATCTTTCTGGCCATGATAAGGATCGTGAAGTTGGCCTTTATCATCTTGAGCTATAGCGTTGATGGTCAGATCTCGACGCATCAGGTCTTCTTCCAAACTCACGTCTGGCGCGAAGTAACATTCGAAGCCTGTGTAACCAGAGCCTGATTTTCTCTCAGTGCGAGCCAGTGCGTGCTCTTCTTTGGTTTTTGGGTGCAAGAATACCGGGAAATCTTTTCCCACAGCAGTAAAGCCAAGGTTTTCCATCTCTTGAGGGGTACTCCCTACCACGACCCAATCTCTATCATAACTATCAATATTGAGCAGCTTATCGCGCACTGCTCCACCGACTAGATAGCGTTGTAGCCCGTTGTCTTTTGGTAGGCTATCGTAAATTTGCAACTTATCACCTCGAAATGTTTTATCACTGCTGGACTTTACTGCAAGCAATGGTACTTTCCATTAATCGTAATTATAGGGCAGCACATGTATAAGGAATATTTTGGCTTCGTTGAGATGCCATTTTCGATTGTACCAAATTCTCGCTACTTGTTTTTGAGTCAGCGCCATCAAGAAGCGATGCAGAACCTACAAGCCGGTTTAGGCGAGGGTGGGGGCTTTGCGATGCTTACTGGTGAGGTTGGTACAGGGAAAACAACGGTCGCTAAGGCGATGTTGTCTTCATTGGATAGTCATACTCAGGCTGGCCTTATACTTAACCCTACGTTTTCAAATACGGATTTACTAGAAGCTATCTGCGATGAGTTTGAGGTCGAGTACCCAGAACAAGCATCGTTGAAACAGCTCAGTCAGGCTATTCATTATTTTATACTTGATAGCCATGCCGAAGGCATTCAAACCCTATTGGTGATCGATGAAGCCCAACACCTCGCTGCCGATGTGTTGGAGCAGTTACGCCTTCTAACAAACTTGGAAACCGACAATCGTAAGCTGTTAAAAGTACTGTTGGTCGGCCAGCCGGAATTACAACAGCACTTACAAACCACGCAGCTACGTCAGCTAGCACAGCGCATTACTGGTCGTTATCACTTACTGCCTCTTAATACCGAAGAAACGGGCAAGTACATCGCGTTTCGTTTGGAGACGGCGGGTGGCGAGCAGATGTTGTTTTCGAACCGTTCTATCAAGCTGATTGCTCAATATACGCATGGTATTCCAAGGCTCATTAACTTGGTGTGTGATAAAGCACTGCAGTTGGCTTTTCATGACGGTGAGCAGCTACCGAGCAATGAAACGGTTAACCGAGCGTGTCAGCAGGTTATGTCCTTTCAGGCCGATGTGTATCACGTCGAGAAAGCTCTAACTTCTCGTGTCGCGCCTAAGTTATTCCAATACGCAGGGATTGCGACGTTAAGCGTTGGTCTTGCAATAGCGACCTTTAACTTCGCTCCAAGCTATATCAATGCTTGGTTGCCTACGGATGCATCAAATGGAGCAAAGACGGAAGTGTTAGCACGTACTCAGCGTTCTTTGGTATCAGATGTTCCTAAGTTGGTTGCTGAGCCAAAACCTGCCAAGTTTGAATTGCCACAACACATTCAACAACATTTGATGCAGGGGACCAATCGTTCTCTCGCTATCAAAGACTTGTATACGCTGTGGGGATATCAATCTTCACTGCGTGATGGATTGTGCTTAAGTGAGCCACAAAGTGTTTTTGTGTGTGAGCAGCAGCAGGCCAGTTTGGATACCTTGTTAGAACTTGGTGTTCCTGTGGTACTTAATCTCGACATAGACCAAAAACCAGTGTTTGCTGTGCTGTATGGCGTGTCTAAGGATTCTGTCGAGTTACTGGTTAATGAAAAGCTGTTGGTGATGCCGAAGCAATCCTTAGAGCAAATCTGGCAAGGCGATTACGTCGCTATTTGGAAGCAGCCGCTGCGAGAGACCCTTAAAGAGGGCTATCAAGGTGAAGCGGTTGCTTTGCTTGATCTACTGCTTTCTGAAGTATTAGGAGAGGTTGTTTCCGGTAGTGATGTATTTGATTATGAGTTAAAAATGAAAATCGAAGCATTTCAAACGTGGCAAGGTATGTCTGTTGATGGCATTGCAGGTAAGCGCACCTTAGCAAGATTGCAGAGATTAGCTCAACTCGATTCGCCTAAGCTGATGTCACTAGAAGGGGGCGAAAGCTAATGTCACGTATTATGCACGAACTTAAACAGCCGTTTCACAAGCCATCTTCTATTAATCAGCACTCTCTTAGCAAACCAAGCTTCAAAGGCTACCAGAATCATCATGTTCCTAATTCTGCAAAAGGGATGAGCAACAAGCGAGGTTCATCGTTAGCGATGGGGCTACTCTTAATCTTGGTTCCTTCTTTGTTGGTGGGTGGCGTCTTGGCTTATCAATCGTATATCCAACAACAAGAAGCCGTGAACCAAGCTGCCAATGTCGCTCTGCCAGAATTTAAAACTGAATCAGACATTGAGCCTGAAATTGCGGATGCTGATATAGCAAGCATGGATGCCGTGTCTGAGGAAGAAGGTGCCTTGTTCACCGTTCGCCCTGCACCGGCGAGCCAACCGTTGAAAGCATTGCCACGCCAAGAGATGTATGCACAGATTGATTCTGGCGCTAATCGTGCAAACACCGCTGGTGGCTCAGCAGTGATCTTCGCTAATGCTGATAACAACACTCAAATGACAGCCAGTTCTGAATCGTCATCCGTTCAGCCAGGCGCGAGTGATGAAACGACTGCTCTGCAATCAAGCACTGATCAGCAATCAAATAGTGACTTACAATCGGACAGTGATCTGCTGCAAGGGCTAGACCTCAGTGAGTTGCCACCTGATTTGGCATTGAAGCTTGAATCCATTATGGGGGAGCAACAAAGCGCTCCTGAGCCGATGGATTCTAGACCCTCAGGGCAAAGGGGTTCTCAGGTCATTGAGTTGGAAACGCACACCAATAGCTTATCAGGCGTCCTTCCTAAGTTAGACCTACAAACCCATATGTACTCGAGCAGCGAAACCAAGCGTTGGGTAAAAGTGAACGGTCAAGAAGTGGCGCAAGGAGATTGGATTGGACAAGACATTCAATTGCTGGAGATTAAGCCACAATCGGTGATCATAGAGTTCAATCAGCAGAAGATAGAAATCCCAGCTCTGTACGAGTGGAAAGGCTAGCGAGCTCTAAAGGTATCTAGATAACAGACAAATAAAAAGGAGCACCTCGGTGCTCCTTTTTGATCTTCGATACTGAATTTACTGTACCTAATACAAGCGTTACGTCTACGCCCAACCGTTTGGTGATTTTCTGCGACGAGGCATGATGTGTGGCAGAACAAGGCCTAGAAGTAGACCAATACCCGCAACACCACCACCGTACATGAAGTACTTCAATAGTAGGTCGTCTTTTTGAGTGTCTAGCTTAGCGCGCAGTTCACGGTTCTCTGTTTGAGAACTCGTTAGCTGTTGGCTAATTTCACTGTAGTTCTGTTCTAGTTCAGCAATCTGCTTGTTACGAGAATCTAGAGAGCTTGCTAGGCCAGCTTTTTCGCTGTCAGCACTCTGACGAGCATTCGCTAGCTTGCCTTTAACTTCCGTCAGCTCTTTCTCTAGCTTAGGCATACGCAGTGCCATGCTTTCTTGAGTGCTTACAAACTTGCTTTCAACCCAACCTTTACGGCCACGGTTGTCTTGAATTTGGGTGTAACCCGTACTCTTGTTAGTTTGTAGGAATGTAATCTTTTCACCAGCATCAACACTACCGATGATACGGAATGTGTTGTTTGGGCCAGAATGCATATAAGTAAATAGTTTGTCAGCAATATAACGGTCTTGTGCAAAGGCAGCTGGAGCCGCAAGCATTGCGAACAAAACTAAGCTAATCAGTTTTTTCACAGTAAATCCCTTAACGATTCAAATTGGGTAGGCGTATGAGTCAGCCTCAATCAGCAAATAATATTTAGTTTCTTTATGCGGTGCAACAAAGAAGGGAGGCAAAGCCTCCCTTTCTGTGCGTTTGAGTCAATAATGACATGGCATTTACATATCGTTACTGAAGCTCACACTGTTCTGACGCTAGTATTCACTAACGCAGTCGCGATTACATAGTAAACGCAGCTTGAATTCCGTAGAAGAACACAACAGCAAGTAGAGCACCTGCAGGTAGTGTCACAATCCAAGAAGCCACGATATTACGTACAACGCCTAAGTTTAGTGCTGCGATACCACGAGCAAAACCAACACCTAAAACAGCACCAACGAGTGTTTGTGTAGTAGAGATTGGAAGGCCAGTACCTGAAGCTAGTACAACCGTACATGCAGTTGCAAGTTGTGCAGCAAAGCCACGGCTTGGTGTTAGTTCTGTAATACCAGTACCAACGGTTGCCATTACTTTATGACCCATTGTTGCAAGACCAACAACGATACCGAATCCACCTAGAGGAAGAATCCACCATGCGATAGTACTCTTACCTGTGATTTCACCCATGTGCTCAACGGTTGATACAACAGCAGACAGTGGACCAATCGCGTTCGCAACGTCGTTTGAACCGTGTGCAAATGCCATCGCACAAGCTGTGATAACCATGAGTACAGAGAAGATGCCTTCAACACCTGCAAAGCCGTGGTCTTCTTCGCGGTTAGCGAATTTCTTCTGGATGTATAGGTAACCGCCGATCATTACAAGCGCAGAAACGCCAGCAGCCCAAACCCATGCTTCAGTGTTGCTTAGGTGAAGACCAACGTGCTTAAGGCCTTTCTTGATGGTTACAAGTGCAATTACCATTGTTGTAATGAACATGTATACCGGTACAAAGCGTTTCGCGTTAAATAGCGGGTTCTCTGTATCAAAAATCAGTCGTTGAGCACTTACAAATATGACGTAAGCGAAGAAACCGGAAATAACCGGTGTGATAATCCAACTGCCCACAATGCCTTGAACGCTGTTCCAGTCTACCGCTTCAGTACCTACAGACACACAAGCGAAGCCGATGATTGCACCGATGATTGAGTGAGTCGTAGAAACCGGCCAGCCCATGTAAGAAGCGAGAAGTAGCCATGTACCCGCAGCAAGAAGTGCTGACATCATGCCGTACACAAGTACATCTGGTTGATGAGCGAATAGAGACGTTTCGATAACACCTTTACGGATCGTGTCTGTTACTTCGCCGCCCGCAAGGTAAGCACCTGCGAATTCAAAGATCATTGCGATAATGATCGCTTGTTTAACGGTTAAAGCTTTAGAGCCTACTGAGGTGCCCATTGCGTTCGCAACGTCATTTGCACCAATACCAATAGCCATCAAGAAACCGAAAGCTGCTGCAACAATAATCAGGACAGTGCCGTAGTTAGCAAGGATATCCATCGTAATACCTAGTTGTTTGATAACAAGCGGAACAAATTTAGACGCAAAAAACCGCTCAGCGAGAGGAATACTCAGCGCATAAGTGGTTTGTTCAAAAAATGCTCTTCGTTATATGGTTAACGTATGATTTAAGATCGAGAAAGCATTACTTCAAGACGAGCGCCTACACGCTGTGCTTGATCTGCAATACCACCAACCCATTCAAGAATTTTGTATAAGAACATGATATCAACTGGATTCAGATCGCCTTCAATTGCCATTAGTTGTTGGCGTAGTTCGATCTGCATCGCATCCGTGTCATCTTCAATTACATCTAATTGATGAATCATTTCGGCAACGAGTGTTACTTCACGGCCTTTAAAGCCAGTCTCAAGTAATTCGTCTAATTCATTGATTACGTTTTGTGCTTGGTTCGCTGCATCTAGACAACGTTTAACGTAAGCGATGAAGTTTTCTTGCATAGGAGCAGGAATGACAAGTTGACGACCATATACACGGCCAGCAATGTCTTTCGCTAGGTTTGCGAGTTTGTCTTGTTGCGTTAATAGCTCCAACATATCGGTGCGATCAACTGGCATAAACAAACCACGAGGAAGTTTAAGGCGAATTTCACGTTTTAGTACGTCAGCTTCTTTCTCAAGGTGAGAAATTTGAGCTCGAATTTCTGATGCTTTTTCCCAGTCACCTTTTGAAGAAACTTCAAAGAAATTAACTAGGTGAGAACAACATTCGTTCACGCATACTACGTGACGCTGCAAAGGTTTAATTGGGGACTTTGCAAATAACCCCATAATTGTATTTACTGGCATGGTCATCCAACCTAATAAATAATAACCTTAAAACAACATACACCATATTCATGGTGAAATGTTAAGCGATGGCTACAAAGTCGCGCATGTTAACCTAATCAATCTCTCATTAAAACTGTTTTAGATCATCATAAGGGCGATATTTCTGACTTGCCGACTTTTCAAATTGGCAATATCCTGTCCCTATCTTCACAGAAAGGTATAACTATGGAAACCGAGATAGAACTGAAGTTTTTTGTTTCTCCTGAATTTTCAGAGACTTTACGCAATAAAATTGCTGAAACTAAAGTACTTCAGCACAGTTGTCGTGAGCTAGGTAACATCTACTTTGACACCGCTGACAACTGGCTACGTAAGCACGATACAGGCTTACGCATTCGACGCTTTGATGACGTATTTGTACAAACCGTAAAGACTGCTGGTCGTGTGGTTGCTGGCCTGCATCAAAGGCCTGAATACAATGCAGAACACGACAGCAACGAACCTAAGTTAGCCCTGCACCCAGAGGATATCTGGCCAGCAGGTAAAGACATCGAAACGTTGCAAGCTGAGCTGACTCCTCTGTTCTCTACCAACTTCACGCGTGAGCAGTGGTTGATTGGTATGCCTGATGGTAGCCAAGTCGAGGTCGCATTCGATCAAGGCTTTGTTGAATCAGGCGACCTGCAAGAACCGATTTGCGAAGTCGAATTGGAACTTAAATCCGGTCAAACGGATGCGCTATTTACATTGTCTCGCCAATTCTGCGAACAAGGTGGCATGCGTTTGGGTAACCTAAGTAAAGCAGCTAAGGGTTACCGCCTTGCTCAAGGTTATCAAGGAGATGAAGTCACTCCTTTGACCTTAGTTGATACTGACAAAAGTGATACCGTTGAATCGTGTTTCATTCAATCTTTAGAGCATGCTCTCGCTCATTGGCACTATCACGAGCAGATTTTCACTGAGCGTCAATCGATTGAAGCGCTACATGAGATCAGTCATTCACTGAGCTTTATCCGCCAGACTTTCACCATTTATGGTGGCATTGTCCCTAGACGTGCGAGTGCTATTTTACGTCAAGAGTTGAAGTGGCTTGAGCAAGAGCTCGACTGGCTGAAAAGCTATGATCACTTCGAAGACTTGCTGGAAGATAAAGGCCATGTACTACGTAAACTCGATGCGCGTAAGTTCTTAGTCGCTGAGCTTAAAGAGATGCAAGAGCAACTGCCAGATCGTGAAGATCTGCTTACCTTGCTGAGCTCTGCTCGTTACACCGGTTTATTGTTAGATTTGAGCCGTTGGATCTTGTCTCGTGGCTGGCAGCCTTTCTTAGATGAGAAAGCGCGTGAGCAAATGGGTCGTGGTATCGAATGGTTTTCCGTGCAGCAACTCGATCGCACATGGGCAGACTTGATGGAAGCTTTCCCGCCAGAGCGAGTGATGACCAGCCAAGCGTATATTGAGCAGCAATACCGTTTGATGCGAAACCTATATTCTGGTGTGGGTTTCGCGAGTTTGTATGATGACGCTGAGCGAAACAGTTTCCGTTTACCTTGGGCCGATATGGTGCAAGGCATTGATGACTTGCTGGCACTTAAAACATTAGAGCCTTTGACTGAGAAGCTGGAAGGCGATGAGAAGCTTCAGCTAGAGCGTTGGTTAGCTCGTCAAGAAGTGTCCATTCTGCATGCGATGGAGCAGACACGCCAAATCAGTGTTGAGGTTGAGCCATACTGGCAAGACTAAACTCGATACCTGTATCAATAGAAGTATGAATTTGAAAATAGGGCTCCGGCCCTATTTTTTTGTTTGTTGCTCAAGTTTTTCGAGTCGCTCTAAGATTTTCTGTTGCTGCTCGATGATCTTCTCAAGGTGTTTCTCTTTGTTTTCCGCTCGTTGATTCTCATGATGAGTTGGGGAGGTGATCAAAGAAGTAATCAAGCCTGAAATCATACCAAACACACCGACACCACAGATGATCACCATTGAAGCCACTAACTGACCGGAAGTTGTCACTGGGTAATGGTCGCCATAACCCACAGTACTGATGGTCACAAACGCCCACCATAAAGCATCATGACCTGTAGTGATGTTGGCGTTCGGATCTTTGTGTTCCAATAGCAGGATCGTGCCAGCACCGATAGTCAGTAAGATCACCAAAAGCAGAATGATGGAAGCGAAAGTGGTCTCTTTCCTATTACGAAATAACTCTCTGAAAATACGTTTACTTGAACGCAGAACTAAGATGACTCGCAGAATTTGAAAAATACGGGCGAAACGAAGAGGCTCGATCATTGGGATACTTGCTAAGAAATCGATCCAGTGTACTTTTAGAAATTCTTTTTTGTTTTGTGATCTAAATAGATCAATTGTGAGCTGAAAAAGAAAAACACTACAGATTATAAAATCGAGGCCGATAAGGACTTGTTTCGATTCTTTATCGATCGGTACGAACAATAAGCCTGAGATCACAAATAACGCTAAGAAAGAGAGAATCAGTGACAATAAGCTCATCGGCTTGGTGGCGTCTTTGGTATTATTCAACATTCATACGAGGCTCAAAATAAATCGCGAACTTTGACTGACATAGCCACCTCGCGGATATAGAAGCCATCAATATATAAGAATTAATGGAGAACTGACAATGACTAAACTGTCATTCAAGCCGTGGGAAAGGATAATCTCTGACGTTCGTCTCGTTCCAAAAATGGTCATGCTGATGATATTCAGCACTATCTTGATCATTTCGAAGCAGCTTTGGGACGCAAGTACGTTTTACGATTCATTGCTTGCTGTAACCAACAATGCGCAAGTGGCACAGCAGCATTACGAGACTTACCTAGTTCAAGTGGCTTGGCAAACAGCCTTGATGATCATTGTGTTTGTGGTTCTTCTATTAGCAGCGGCGCGCGTTATGCTGCGTCAGACTCAATACCTTAATGACGCCATTAAAACCATGGCCGACAAGAACTTATCAGTGCCGATTCAAATGGACTGTAAAGATGAATACGGCGATGTGGCACGTGAACTCGAAAAAACTCGCGTTCAACTGAACGATATGATCAAAACTCAGGTGGCCTCTTCTGATGAGCTGTTTGCTCTGACGGAAGTGATGACCATCAGCATGTCTGAAACCAAAGAGTCAGCTCAAGAAGAGTTCAACGAGATCGATCAGTTGGCAACAGCAATGAGTGAGATGACGTCTACGGTACAAACTGTCGCTGAGCATGCGCAAAGCGCTTCGTCATTGACGGAACAGGCATCAGGCCAAGCTCTTACTGGTCAGAAGTTCGTTCAAGGATCAGTGTCTAAGATGAGTGAGCTATCTTCAGATATCGCAGCATCTGCAGCAGCGGTAAACCAAGTAGAAGAACGCGTTGACTCAATTGGCAGTGTGGTTGGTACTATCCAAGGCATTTCAGAACAGACAAACCTACTAGCATTGAACGCTGCAATTGAAGCGGCACGTGCCGGTGAAGCGGGTCGTGGTTTTGCGGTTGTTGCTGATGAGGTTCGTAACCTTGCACAGCGCACTCAGCAAGCGACGGTAGAGATTCAAGACATGATCAGTCATCTACAAAGCAGCGCTAACTCTGCGGTAGAACTGATGGAGAAGAGTGTTGTTGAAGCGGCTGAAGGTGTTGATCTGGTGACTAACGCGGGAAGTGAGCTTGACGGCATTGTAAGCCAAGTCAATCAAATCAATGATATGAACTTCCAGATCGCGACCGCTGCAGGCCAACAGAGCAGTGTTGCTGAAGAGATGAGCGTCAACCTGACCAATGTACGCGAGCTTGTTGAAGCTTCAGTTGTGGTGGTTGGTGAACTGCTCGAGACCTCTCAGCTTATGGAAAGTAACGCGCAAGAACTCGACGGTAAGATTAAGCAATTTAAGGTTTAGTCCTCAGCACCCAATCTTCATCCGTCAAAGGCTAATTCCCAGAGACTGTTTCTCGGTTGTAAGCTCAACCAGATAAGTTAATCGATAAAACGCCCACATTGCTAATGTGGGCGTTTTTTATTGGCGTAACTTTGGTATAACTTATCTTTAGTTATGAAAACTCGTTATTGAAGAACTGAATCGATAAACCGATTGTTCGGCGCGCAGCTTATACAAGGAAGAAACATGCCATTGCCTTCTCAACTCATCACTCACTCCCAGTCTGCTTTTGAGCAATTATTAGAGCATCAAAGTGAAGCCATCAATACTTGGTCTGAGCCACTGACTGAAGATCTTAAACGTGTACTCGGTTTAAGCTGTTTTATTGGTGATTGCCTGCAGCGTGATACGGTTTTATGTGGTGACTTACCTAATATGTTGGCATGCGAAGAACGCGCTGAAGGATACCGAGAACGCTTGGCTGAATTACTTTCTAGTTGCACCGATGAAATGAGCGGTCAGCGCGTGCTGCGTCAATTCCGAAATCGAGAAATGACCTACATTGCTTGGCGTGATTTTATGGGTTCGTGGGAGCTAGAGCAGAGCCTAAATCATCTATCGATGTTGGCTGAGGCGATGATCTTCGAAACCTACCAATGGCAGTACGATATTTGTTGTAAAGAGTGGGGCACACCTTGTAATGAACAAGGCGAAGCACAGCCGATGTTGATCATTGGTATGGGCAAGCTAGGGGGCGGTGAGCTTAACTTCTCTTCCGATATCGATCTGATCTTCACCTACCCAGAGAATGGTGAAACTCAAGGTGCAAGACGCAGCATTGCCAATGCGCAGTTCTTTACACGTCTCGGGCAACGTATTATTAAGGCGCTTGATCAGCAAACCTTCGATGGATTCTGTTATCGAGTAGACATGCGCCTGCGTCCATTCGGTGAGAGTGGTCCACTGGTCATGAGTTACGCTGCGCTAGAAGATTACTATCAAGAACAAGGTCGCGATTGGGAACGCTACGCTATGGTCAAAGCGCGTGTGATGGGCAGTGAGATGTACCCTGAGTATCAAGAGCTTCGCCAAATGCTACGCCCGTTTGTGTTCCGCCGTTATATTGATTTTAGTGCGATTCAATCTCTGCGCCGAATGAAGTCTATGATCAGCAGCGAAGTGCGTCGTCGTGGTCTCTCGAACAACATCAAGCTTGGCTCTGGTGGTATTCGTGAAGTTGAGTTTATCGCACAAGTCTTCCAATTGATTCGTGGTGGACGCGAGCCTAGCTTACGCGGTCGAGGGTTACTCGAAACCTTAAGTGCGATTGAATCCCTTCATCTGCTAGAGTCTGAAGAGGTGGGGCACCTACGTGAAGCTTATCTGTTTTTGCGTCGCCTTGAGAACCTGTTACAAGCCATGGCTGATAAGCAAACTCAAACCTTACCTGACGGTGAATTCGAACAACTGCAGCTTGCGGTTGCCATGCAATTTTCCGATTGGGATAGCTTGATTGTGGCAACTCGCGCCCATATGGCGAATGTACATACCGTGTTCGAAGACCTAATTGGCGTTGATGAAGATGACGCTAATCCGATCGCGAGCCACTTTAGCGAGTTGTGGGATATGGCCCATAAACCCGATGTAATTGAGCACGTGTTGGAACACGACATTGCGGTCGCGAGCCCGCCTGATGCGGCGAAAACGATCATTCAGTTTAAAGCCGATTTGGCTAAAAAGACTCTTGGCCCTCGTGGGCGGGAAGTCCTCAATCGACTGATGCCGAAAGTGTTTCAAGCGCTGTACACCGCTAAGGATGCCGAGTTTGGTTTGTCGCGAGTACTGCATCTGCTGCATAAAATCGTTACGCGTACCACTTACCTTGAACTACTAGATGAACACCCTGCCGCGTTGACTCAGCTAGTTCGCCTGTGTACGGCAAGCCCGATGATTTCGGAGCAGTTGGGTCGTTATCCAATTCTGTTAGATGAACTTATCGACCCTCAGCAACTCTACAATCCCGTGCCTTTAGAGTCTTACAAGACCGAGTTGCGTGATTACCTAGCCCGTATCCCTGAAGATGATATGGAGCAACAGATGGAAGGTCTGCGTCAGTTTAAGCAGACCTGTATATTGAGAATTGCAGCCGCGGATATTGCGGGTGCTCTACCTGTCATGAAGGTCAGTGATCACCTGACCTACTTAGCAGAAGCCATTGTGGAGGCGGGGGTCAATCAAGCTTGGTTACAAGTATCCGCCAAGTTTGGTGAACCGACCCATGTTAAAGATCGCGAAGGTCGCGGTTTTGCTGTCGTTGGTTATGGCAAAGTCGGTGGTTGGGAGCTTGGTTATAACTCCGATCTTGATATCGTGTTCATGCACGACTGCCCGGTACACATCTATACTGATGGAAAGAAAGAGATCGATGGACGCCAATTCTACTTAAGATTAGCGCAGCGTATTATTCATATTTTCTCGACCAGAACTGCTTCTGGCATTTTGTACGAAGTCGATACTCGCCTACGTCCTTCTGGTGCATCTGGTCTATTGGTGAGTCCAACCGATGCCTTTGACGAGTATCAGCACAATGACGCGTGGACATGGGAGCACCAGGCCCTCACTCGTGCTCGTATGATTTACGGTGATGACTTATTGGTATCTGCGTTTAACAAAACTAGGCATGAGGTTTTGTGCTTGGCGCGTGATGAGGCAACACTCAAAAAGTCAGTTGTGGATATGCGTGAAAAAATGCGTGGCCATTTAGGCGGTAAAAAAGCCGATCGATTCATGCTTAAACAAGATGCGGGCGGTATTACTGATATTGAGTTCTTGGCGCAATACTTAGTGCTGAGATACAGCAACGAAAAACCTAAGCTCACCCGTTGGTGTGACAATGTACGAATCTTTGAAAGCCTTTTGTCACAGGGGATTATGGACGAGCAGCAAGGCATGGCATTAACCAACGTCTATACGACGTTAAGAGATGAAATCCATCACCGTAATCTACTCAACCTTGATGCGGATGTGTCGATTGAGAAGTTTGAGATGGAAAGAGAACATGTTGTTCAAGCATGGAAGCAATGGATGGAAGCTTAACCAAGTCATAACGTAGTGACTGATGTGTCTATCTTGATAGGCTTTTACTCATTTATCTATAGTTTAGCCACTGTAATCAGTGTGCTAGACTCTAGCCAGATTCGATTTTTGGAGATCCATAATGAAACCAATTCTACCTGACTACAGCCAATCAGGCGTTCTTGTTATCGGTGACGTAATGCTTGACCGTTACTGGTATGGCCCAACTGGCCGTATTTCACCAGAAGCACCTGTACCCGTTGTGAAAGTAGAAAATAACGAAGAGCGTCCTGGTGGTGCTGCCAACGTAGCAATGAATATTGCCTCTCTTGGTGGGCATGCTCATATCGTTGGTTTGACTGGAAAAGATGAGCCTGCTGAGGTGTTAAAAAACACCCTAGGTGCACTAAAAGTTAAATGTGATTTCGTTGAGTTAGAAGACTATCCAACTATTACTAAATTGCGAGTGATGAGCCGAGGACAACAGCTAATCCGCCTTGATTTTGAAGACAAATTTGAGAACACGGATCCCGAGCTTGTTTTGTCTCGCATGGAACAAGCGCTTCCTAATGTACGTTCGGTAATCCTATCTGATTACGCAAAAGGTGCCTTGGAGCATGTGCAGAGCTTTATCCAAAAAGCACGCGCAGCAAAAGTTCCTGTGTTTATCGACCCGAAAGGCGCAGACTTTGAACGCTACCGTGGTGCGACTTTGCTTACGCCAAATATGGCTGAGTTCGAGCTGGTTGCGGGCAAAGTAAAATCTGAAGAAGAAATGATCGAGAAAGGACTCGCGTTAATCGAAGAGTTTGATTTCGAGGCTTTGTTGGTAACGCGCAGCGAACATGGTATGACTTTGCTTCGCAAAGGTTTGGAGCCATTCCACTTGCCGACTCAAGCGAAAGAAGTGTATGACGTGACAGGTGCGGGTGATACGGTTATCTCAGTACTGGCGGCTTCTGTTGCTGCTGGTAAGCCACTGGATGAAGCATGTGCATTAGCGAACGCCGCTGCAGGTGTGGTAGTTGGCAAACTTGGTACATCGACGTTGTCTACGATTGAGTTAGCGGAAGCGATTCATGGTAGCCAAGACACTGACTACGGCGTGATCTCTGAAGCGGCACTGGTTGAAGCGGTGAAACGTGCTCGTGCGAAAGGCGAGAAAGTAGTTATGACTAATGGTTGCTTTGATATTCTGCATGCTGGCCATGTTTCTTACATGAATCACGCGGCTGAGCTGGGCGATCGTTTGATCGTTGCGGTAAATACCGATGAATCAGTGAAACGCTTGAAAGGCCCTGGTCGCCCTGTGAACCCAACTGATCGTCGTATGGCGGTATTGGCTGGCTTAGGTGCAGTTGATTGGGTTGTGCCATTCTCTGAAGATACCCCTCAACGTTTAATCTCTGAGGTACTGCCAAGCATTCTTGTGAAAGGTGGTGATTACAAGCCTGAAGAGATTGCTGGTGGTGCGGAAGTGATTGCTGCTGGTGGTGAAGTGAAAGTACTTAACTTTGAAGATGGTTGCTCTACCACTGAAATCATTAAAGCGATTAAAGGTGGTCGAGGCTAGTTTTTAGTTTTTAGTTTTTGGCGTTAAGCTTTTAGTTAGGCAGTAAATCTCGCTTTAATCGATAATAAAAATGCCGCTCAATGAGCGGCATTTTTGTAACGGTAACTTGAGTAATTAAGAGTTACTTACTTGCTACTTTTAGACCTGCGTTTACATCAACAATGTCTTGTTCGCTTAGCGTACCAACTGCTTGACGAAGCTGAAGTACACTTAGGATGTAGTTGTAACGAGCATCTGAAAGGTTTTTGTTCGCATCATATAGACGACGAGTCGAATCTAGTACGTCAACGATAGTACGAGTACCTACATCAAAACCAGCTTCTGTTGCTTCTAGAGCAGACTGAGCAGAAACTACAGACTGTTCGTAAGCGCGTAGAGCACCGATCGAAGCGCTGATGTTGTTGTTGAATGCACGTACGTCTTTTACAACGCTACGGTAAGTTGCTTCTAGATCTTCACTTGCTGCAACGTAGTTGTATTCAGCCTGTTTAGTCAATGAAGTTGTGTTACCACCCGTGTATAGAGGTACAACTAAGTTCAAACCAATGTTTAGGTTGTCTTGGTCGTAATCAGTTGAGCTGTTTGATTGATCTGAAACAGCGTAGCTACCATCTAGGGTTAAGCTTGGTAGGTGACCAGAGCTTGCTAGAGAGATGTTGTCTTTTGCTACGTCTTGAGAGATACGTGCAGCCAATAAGCTAAGGTTCTTTTGTTCTGCTTGTTCAACAAGTGCAACTGCAGACTCAGAAGATTTGCTTGCTGAGAAACGATCAGTATCTAGGATGCTTAGGTTAGAGTGTTCCTGACCTGTAATCTCACGAAGACCTTCGTAGCTATTCGTTAGGTCGTTCTCTGCAAGAACTTCATCAGCCAAAACACCATCGTACTGAGCTTGCGCATCATGTACATCGGTGATTGCTGAAAGACCTACTTCAAAACGTTGCTTAGTTTGTTCTAGTTGACGAGCAACCGCTGCTTTCTCTGCACGAACAAATTCTAGGTTATCTTGAGCGCGAAGCACTTCGAAGTATGCTGTCGCAACACGAAGGATCAAGGCTTGTTGTTCTGCCGCGTAAGCTGAATCAGATTGACGAGCGGTTTTCTCTGCCGTATCTAGTGTGATCCATGAAGAACGCTGGTAAAGCTCTTGGCTGAAGCCGATAGCAGCTCCCCAAGTGTTGTTATCAATGCTTGAATTACCAACACCTGATGTATCTCGATCACCACGATTAATGTCGTAGTTTGCTGTTAGGTTGATTTGCGGTAACAAAGAGCTACGACTTGACGTTACTGCTTCAAAAGCGGCATCGCGCTGCGCTGCTGAACGAAGAAGTTGTGGATCGTTCTGTTTTGCTTGGTCGTAAACTTCAGCTAGCGTATCAGCAAAAGCTGACGAACTCAGGCTGCCAATTGCTGCACTGATAAATAGTGGAAGCAGTTTTTTCATTTTCCTATTCCTGCCTTTTATGGAATTTTCTTTAGAAGAGTTTAACCCAGTTTGGTGGTAATTTACTCGAAACTTTGCACTTTTTTACAGTTAACTGTCCACTTGTGCAATATTTATTTTTTAAAGCTTAACT
>NZ_JBFRUJ010000029.1:0-21940 GCF_041474575.1 Vibrio sp. 10N.222.51.C5 | reverse complement strand
GCGATGAACCTTATTTGTTTCGACCTAGTGAGTCAGAAACAGATAAACGGCTCTTTTATTGAGTGGGTGCTGGATTCGAAATCTAGCTCACGAAACCTTAGAGATTGAGTCTACTCAGTGATCTCTTGCAGCACTTCTCCGATTGACCCGCTTGGTTGGGTGATACCCAGTTTGTTCGAAAGCGTTGGCGCAATGTCATATGGCGTCACTGCTCGCGATACCTTCTTAGCTTCAACGTCGTAGCCTGCAAAGATCACAGGCACATGAGTGTCGTATTTCCACGGAGAACCATGTGTAGAGGCAATTTGGAGGCCTTCCATGTCGTTAATGTAGCTGCGCGGTGCAAATACTACGTACACGTCGCCAGAACGAGCAGGGTGGTAGTTGTTTTTAATTAGCTGCATCACATGCGTATCCGGTACTCGGTTAGCCGCAATGTCACTACTTGATACAGCAAACGCAACACCTTTCACTTTTGCAATTTCATCCGCAATAGCTTCTTGGACCTTAGCCAGATCAAGCTTCTTCTCAGCGATCAGATCATGATTCAGATAGATGTAAGGTTGTGCGTACAAGCGAATCGCGTCTTTGGTTAAACCAAATTCATCCTTCAATCGTTTCTCAACACCACTCGAGAGTAGTGTGTCTTTATTGAAGTATTGAGCTTGATTGAAACCAAGCGCATTTGCCGCAGGTGAAGATTCAGGTACACCGTGGTCGGCAGACAGCACAATCAATGTGTTTTCTAGCCCGACTTGGTTATCCACGGTTTTGAAAAGCTTAGCGAGAGTCTTATCAAGTCGGATAAGGTTGTCTTCTGTTTCTAGGCTTTCAGGGCCGTAAAGGTGCACCACGTAGTCATTTGATGAGAAACTCACTGACAGATAATCGGTCACGTCGCCTTGGCCAAGCTTCTCTTGCATCAACAAGGTGCTAGCGAAGTTTTCCGTGATTTCGTCACCAGTAGGGCTGACGGTTAGCGTTGTGCTGTAGTACTTGTAACTTGCCGGGCCATAAGGATGAGGGAAGGTGCGTTGGAAGTCACCGAGTTTCACTTTGTGTTCGGTATCGTGTTCTTGCAACGTGTATTTATCACGCGGTAATGAGAGCTCCCATTTCTGTTTGGAATACTGAGCAGCAATCGCTTTCTCGTTCCAGCGTGATACCCAATCTGGATACTCGTCATAGTAATAGTTACTGGTGACAAACTCCGATTGTGCTTTGGAGAACCAGAAGGCTTTACCACTGTGTCCTGCCAATGAGATTGCGCCGCGGTCTTTCACTGATACACCGAATACTTTTGATTTGCCACTATTGGAAATCGTCAGTTCGTCACCAAACGTGGTGGAGAGTATTGGCTCTGGAGAGCGGCCATCGCCTTGTGCTGTCTTCTGCGTTGGGTCGATCTCTGTTGCTTTATCGACACCTGCACCAGAGGTCAGCATTTGGTAGTTACCGTCTTCTACGTTATACACCAAACGTTCTTCGCTACGGTCATACCAAACGTTACCTACCATGCCGTGTACGCTCGGTGGAGCACCTGTTGCAAGCGACACATGGCCCACGATCGTTTCTGTGTTGCCATGTTGGTAGTTTGCGTTGGTGTAGTAGGTACCATCATCCATTAAGTACCGGAAACCGCCTTCACCGAAGTTGTGCTTATATCGTTCGATTAGATCTGCGCGCAGGCCATCTACCGTGATTTGAAGGACTAGATTTGGCTTTTCCTCAGCTGAAGCTGGGAGAGCGCAGAGTAACGCGAGGGTTAGTCCTGAAAGCTTGGTGTATTGCATAGAGTTTCCTTATTCACTGTTGCCGCTGAGTTCTAATGTTTGGTCAGGTTTCCAACGTTTGGCCAGATTTGTAACGTGTGTGCAGTGCGAATCGTATTTTTAGTATTGTTGGTGACGATTAGTGAACCATAACCTTCGGCATCTTTAGTTAGTTCGCTTCGTTAGCTAGTTCACATCCTTAACTAAACGCAGCCCCATATCTGACATAGTGATCGATTGGCTTGCGAAGTCACGACGGTAACTTTCAGATTCATTTTCGTCATAAGCAAAGCTGCCACCGCGAACCGATTTGTGTGATAAACCGACGTCGCTGTGTTTTGCGTTGTTAGGGTTGTCTGTTGGACCGAATCGGTAGAAGGTGTCATCGAAGGCATCGATAACAAACTCGCCCACGTTTCCTGTCATGTCATATAAGCCTAGTTCATTTGGTTTCTTTAGCCCGACTGGATGTGCGCTATTTTTAGAATTTGCTGAGTACCACGCAACATCATCTAAGTTATTGGAACCACTGTAAGTATAGCCTTTACTTTTATTGCCACCTTTGGCTGCAAATTCCCATTCAGCTTCAGTAGGCAGACGGTATTCTTCACCCGTTAATTCATTCAACTGCTCAACAAAATAGTTTGCTTGCTGCCAACTAAGGTTATTGACCGGAACTTGTGGGTTTTGGAAATAACTGAGAGATGAACCCATCACCGATTCGAACAATTCTTGAGTCACCTCAAACTTCGCAATATAGAAACTATCTACAGTTACATTACGTGCAGGACGCTCTGCTTTGGTCGCTTCTGGACCGTTCGACCCCATGGTGAATGTGCCGCCTTCAACCAACACCATCTCTTGGTCAATTTGTTGGGCGATGGGGTGTGTAGGCACGCTTGCACAGCCACTCAGAAGGATAGTCATGGTGACGCTGCTAATTGTTGCTAACTGTTTGTAATTAAGAAATTTCATCACGTGCCTCAGATGTTCGAAATAGGGTCTAATTCTAACGTTTAAGGTCATTCCTATTGGTTATAAAGGGTATAACATGTCACCTGATCGAATAGGAATTATGATGGGTCCAGAATACTTAAATAGGTAGGTAAATCATGCATATTACTCAAGGTCCACAATATAACGGTAAAGCGTCTAAGCGCTTGCATGTCATGGCTAAGCCGATTGGCGCAGCATGCAACATTGACTGTAAATATTGTTACTACCTAAGTAAGCAAGATTTGTTGGAGTACAAGAAAGGCAGTTCTCCAAGAATGGATGATGAGACGTTAGAAACCTACATCCGACAATACATCGAAGGTCAAAACACGCCAGAAATTATCTTCTCATGGCAGGGCGGTGAACCGACAATGCTAGGTTTGGCGTATTTTGAACGCGTGGTTGAGCTACAGAAAAAGTACCAACCTGAAGGTGTATTGATTTCAAACGATTTACAAACCAATGGTACCTTGCTGAATGATGATTGGGCGGAGTTTCTTGTGAAGAACAACTTCCTGATCGGTTTGAGTATTGATGGTCCCGAAATGCTGCACAATGCCTATCGTGTTAACAGAGCTGGCCGTGGCACATTCAAACAAGTGATGGCGGCTGTGGAGCTGCTGCACAAACACCAAGTGAAGTTCGCAACGCTTACCTGTGTGAATAACCTCACCAGTCAAAATGCACTTGAGGTCTATCGCTTCCTACGTGATGTTGTGAAGTCACCGCAAATGCAGTTTATTCCTATCGTTGAACAGAAAACGTTCCGAACGGTTGCACCACAAACATCCCAAGTGAGCGAACAGCTCAAACAAGGCGACAAACGCCTGATCCCCGGCCATAAAGATTCGATCATGGAATCGTGGTGTGTGTCGGATTTGGCTTGGGGTAATTTCCTTATTTCTGTATTTGATGAGTGGGCTAAGAACGACATCGGTAAGGTGTTTGTTCAGTATTTTGAAGCAAGTTTAGAAACGTGGATTGGGCGTCCGAACCCATTGTGTACCTTGAACGAGATATGCGGAAAGGGTTTGGCAATGGAGCTAAATGGCGATGTTTTCTCATGCGACCACTATGTTTACCCTGAGTACAAAATTGGCAATATTCATCACGAGAAACTTGATGATTTGGCGTACAGCGCACCACAGCAAAAGTTTGGTTTTGCTAAATCCCGCACACTGACCAGTCAATGTCAGCAGTGTGATTACAAGTTCGCTTGTCATGGTGAGTGCCCTAAGAACCGCTTTATCAAAACTCGTGCAGGCGAACCGGGCTTGAACTACTTATGTGCAGGTTGGCATAAGTTCTTTTCTCATGTCGATAAGTCGATGGCGTACATCGCTCGCGCGATGGGGCATCCGGTTGCTCATGGTAAATTCAGCGACTCAGTATTGATGGCGCATCGAGCAAAACAGGCGCAACAAGCTACGTTCGAGACCAAGTTTTAACTCGTTCTTTGGATCAACAGGTCCAAGATAAATTTAATCAGATACGAGTCTAAGGACAGGCTAAGTTCTCCAGTTTAAGGTAATACTATGATGAAGAAGAGTTTAGCGACGGCTGTTGCTTTATTGATTTCAACGTCCGCATTAATTTCAACGTCTGCGATGGCTGCGAATAGCGTTCAACAAACGGTTGACGCGCCAGCACAAAATATCAATCAAGTGCTTGAAATGACGGACACTCAAACCCGCATTCAACAGTTGTCTTACATGGCACAAGATCAGAATCAATCTGTTGAAAATCGTACTGGTGCACTGCAAGAGCTTGCTTCATATCCAAGCCAAAATGCGCTGGTGGCGGTGGCAAGAGGCTTAAAAGATCAAAACCCTGAAGTTCGTGAAGCGGCGGTTATCGGTTCTGAACCTTACCAACTTGAACATCGCTGGGCGTTAGTTTCACCCTTGCTAAAAGACAGCGATACCATGGTTCGCCATACGGCAACGTCAAACCTAGTCCGTGACTTCAATGCATTGGATGACGAGCAGAAAGCACAAATTGAACCACCAGTCATAGAGCTTATTAGCTTCTTGGAAACGCAAGAATCTGAAAAGTACCAATTACTGTTTGCTGATGTGCTTCGTTGGCACAATGACTGGGATAAGGCGGAAACGGTTTATCTAGAGCTGATCAATACGCATCCAAAAGAAGCGCAAGTTTGGTTGAGCTACGCAGATAATTTTCGAGCTCAGAACAAAGATAAGCAAGCAGTCGAAGTATTAGATCGTGGTTTGGAGAGCGTGCCAAACAACGCCGCTCTGCATTATTCGAAATCGTTGACTCTGGTTCGCCTTGAAGACAAAACTGCGGCAGCCAAAGAGATTGAAGTGGCTGCGAAGCTAGCGAAAGATAACAGCTACTACTGGTACCTAAATGGGGTATTACAAGAAGAGTTGGATATCGACAAGTCGACTAAATCGTTCGAGAAAGCATATTTGATCTCTGGTTCTCCAGAGCAGCTATACGCGGTATGCGATATCTATGTGCGCTACGGAAATGAAAAGACCGATGATTGCTTAGGTGAGCTAGGTAAAGTAGCTCCTGACTATGTTATTGATCAGTTGAAAGATAAACGAGTAGCGCCAAGCTCATAATATCCTAATGAGTAATTAGCGAAGCCTATAATGAAAAGCCAGTCGACACGTTCGACTGGCTTTTTCGCATCCATGAACTGCTTAGACGAGGTTCAAGCAACTAAAGACAAAATAAGGGCAAGCCTGTTACTTGCCCATTTCGTTTTATTATTCACCCATAGAGCTTGATGCACGGCGTCTGTCGGTCGCGCCATAGATCTTGCCATCTTTGACTTCAATGGCATTCAAGCCACTGACGACTGGAATGACATGCACCGGATAACCGAGCTGCATGAACTCTGGTACTAACATTTCGGCGTAGGTTTTCTTTTCGACGAGCAAACCCGTTGGGTCATAAGGTTTGGTACGATCAATCTTGGTCTTTGTCTTTTTGGTAAAACAGCGCAAAAGTACCGCCGCCAATCCCAGTCATATCCGGTTCAACCACCGACATTGTCATCTGCATCGCCACCATTGCATCGACTGCATTACCTCCTTGCTTGAGTACCGAATACCCAGTGCTGCTTACATATGGATTCGTTGCACTTACCATAAACTCTTCGCCAGTCTCGTCTGGCGTAATTGGAAAAGGATTTGGGTTAGAAGACGAAACTCAACATGATCGTATAAAGGACGGCATCTTTGTCATCAAAACCAGTAAGTGCGTTGAAATTCTCAACAAAGGCACCGTTTGCTTTACGAGCCTCAAAATATTGCACTTCGCCATTGATGGAGACGTTAGGTAACACATCGTAATCCACACCAATTAGGTAGCTGTTTCCTGTTAGGTGTTCGTGAGAATCAAACTCTGCTCCGTAAACGACGTATGGAGTGAATAAATCTAGTCTGTAGCCCAAACTAGCGTACATCGAGGACGAGATGTTACTGATCTGTCCTTCACTTGCAAGCACCGCTTGACCTAATTCATACTCAACACCTAACGACCAAAGTTGAATGTGTTGGTTGCCTTGTTTGCTACTGAATGGAGCTGTTATCGAAGTCCCAGGGATTGTAATCGTGCCAGAAACGGTTTGATCAAAATTGGAGTCGAGGAATGACAAGTTCCAACGATAGTTTTCACCGCTCAATTGAAGATTGGCACCGAACATTCGGTTGGTTTCAAATTCCAGTTTTGTAGTCGAGTTGAAATCTACGTCATTTTTATCTTTTATGCCGATAAACGGAGTAAGTAAAAGAGTAGCTTCGTCACTGACATCGTGAGTCCAGCTCACTTTTATGCCATTGAAAGCTGTGATTCCGAGAACGCTGTTATACACCTCTGTAGGTGGCCTCGCGGTCATATAGGCTTGGCCTACATAGTAGTACTCAGAGGCAAGGAACAGTGGCAGTCGTAATCGACCAATGCTGACATCAAAGTCATTAAATTCATAACCTAAGTAAGCCCACTCTAGCTGCGGCTCACTCCAATCATATTGGGGTGGCTTGACAACTTGCACGGAAGCTTTGAATGAGTTGTAGAAGTAATCGAGTTGAACACCAAATGTGGTATCACAGTCGTAACAGCTCTCATCAGTAAAACCGCGGTTGATGATTAATGGATTATCGTTATCCGATGTTGCCCAAGACGTTGAGCCAAAGCCACTCAAGGATAAATTATCGGTAAGTTCGATATTCGCAAAAGCCGGAGAGGCCATTGAGGCACATAACACTGACGTAATTATTCTTTTCATATTATTTCTCCGAACTTATAACGTAGAGAACGTTGGCATTTTGAGGAACCGAAGAGAGTGGGGAGTAACCAATACGGTTTGGTTTGTCATCAAGCCAGTCGACTAAGCTGTCGGTTGACGCCGTTTTGATTTCTCTTGGATAACGCGCTTTTCCTGAAAAAGATAAACCAGCCCAGTGTGCATTCATTTGAGCGGCATTTTTTCCAAGCAAAAGCTGATAAAAGTCCTCTCTTTCGGCACTGTTCTCAGGCCAATCAGACAGTTCAACACGTTTGCCATTGAGGTGCTTAGTTTTCCCTCTATAGAGCTTTCGCGCTTTGTTTATTGATATCTCTTCAAATCCGGAGTCTAAAGAAAATATGGCATAATCTTCAGCGGCGTGAGCAGGGCTTAGAAAAAGCAAGCTTCCTAATAGCCCTACCGCGACTGGCAACATGACTCTGCGGGGAAGTGTTTTTATTGTTCTAATCCAATCCATGAGGTATCTCCTAACAAGTCGCACTTTCTATTTGATGGAATAGCTTTTCTTTTCTTACGGGCTTCGCTACGTATCCATCCATTCCGGAATCAAAGCACTTTTGAATATCATCATCGATAACACTAGCGGTTAACGCGATAATAGGAGTTTTGCTTAAGCCTTGGTTTTTCTCGTGTTCTCGAATCTCCTTAGTTGCCGTGAAACCGTCCATAACAGGCATCATGCAATCCATCAAAATAATGTCGAAGCTACTGTCGTTCTGGTACATATCAACGGCAATTTGTCCGTTGTCTGCAATTTCAAAGGCATATCCGGCCTTCTTCAGCATGATAGAAGCTACTTTTTGATTGACGCGGTTGTCTTCGACTAGCAAGATTCTCTCTGATTTGCTCGGAATTGCGTTTTGTTCCGCTTCTTCAGGCAAAGTACGTTTGGTCGCAGCCCCGTTGATAATTGGAGTGACAGTTGCAGGTTGTTTCTTAGGTTGAGCTTTATAGGAAGCTGGTAGTGGCATAGCTTCTACCGCGGTGAGTACTTTCTCTTTAAGCATTTCGAACTTGAATGGTTTTGGTACATAGTCATCCATACCAACGTCGAAACACCTCTGAATATCGTCATCGATGACACTGGCGGTCAATGCAATGATAGGGATGCGTCGCGTCGCTTCTGTTTCTTTTTCAATTCTTCGGATGTTGCTTGTTGCATCAAAGCCATCCATAACCGGCATCATGCAGTCCATGAGTATCACCGCGTAATGAGGATTAGCGGTGAACATGTCCACAGCTTCTTGACCATTATTAGCGAACTCGAATTCAAAACCACTTTTACCGACATGAAGACCAGCAATTTTTTGGTTGATCTTGTTGTCTTCAACGATGAGGATTTTGTGTTGGATCTCGACTGATGTCTGGCTTGCTTCTGATAGTTCCGCCAAACCTCGTGTATCACAAAGCTCAATAGCTTTAATTAAACGCAAGCCGAGTAGGGGCTGTGCGACTTGTGCAGTAACGCTGTCACCAAGATCCGCTGGCTCACTTAAGAAGGAGCGTATCAAACAGATAGTGATGCCGTTTTGGTGCAGCTTTTCTAAGTTATCTGCGTGGGTATTAGCTAGGAATGCGTCATCTTCGGCGAAAACAACAGTAATAGGTTTAGTGTGTTTTTGAGTGGAGAGCTGCTCTGTAATTGCCGTTATATCATTCGTTTTATCGGTAACCTTCAAACCATAAAGGTTAAGGTCGGACTCGATTCGCTCGGAGAGCATGTTTTCGTTACCCAGCACATAAATATCAGCCGTTGCTGTACTTGGTTTTGGCAGTATCAAGTCAACAGGCAATACCAAGTCGAAGTAGAAACAGCTTCCTTCACCTTTGACGGAGTCGAGTTGAATTTGACCACCCATCAGCTCTACCAACTGTGTACTGATGGCTAGACCAAGACCAGTACCACCAAATTGGCGTGTGGTTGAATCGTCTTCTTGAGCGAACGGTTCAAATATCTGTTTTTGTTGCAGTGAATCGATACCAATACCCGTGTCTCGTACAGCAAATCGAATGGTGGCATTGTTATCTGCTTTGTTGAGCGTTTGAATTGATAATGTGACGCCACCTTCAGCCGTAAACTTCACCGCATTCGACATAAAGTTCATCAAGATCTGTCTTAAACGGTGATCGTCTATCATCACGCGTGCTGGTGTATCTGGGCTGATATCAACGTTAATCGATATTCTTTGTTCTTTCGCTTTTGGTGCCACAATAGAGGCGATGTCGTATATCGACTCTCTAATCGATGCAGAATGCGGGCTGATTAATAGCATGCCAGACTCAATTTTAGAGAAGTCTAAGATATCGTTGATTAAGCTAAGGAGCAGTTGGGATGAAGTTTCGATCGTATCAACATAGTCACGTTGTGTCGGTGTAAGCGGCGTATCTGCGAGGATTTCCGAAATACCAATAACACCATTGAGCGGGGTGCGAATTTCATGAGACATGTTGGCCAAGAAGCTACTTTTTGCTTTGCTGGCTTGTATTGCGTGGTCTTTCGCGTGTTCGGCATCCTCTTTGGCTCTCTCTGCGTCTTCTTTTGCTACCGTCAATCTCTCTTTCGCGAGCTCTCGTTCGATGGTCAATCGTTCAACTTGCTGAGCAAACAGACTGAGTTCATCTTTACCTTGGATTAATTTATCTAAAGAAGGGCGCGTGTCATCATTTTCGCTTTTTAAGAAAGCTAACACCAAATTAAGGTTGTTAGTGACTTGTCTCGCCAAGCTAAGAGTTAAACCCATAACAATCGCTGCCAGCAAAGCGACGATTGAAATAAACAGGGTTCGTTGTATTTGCGCGTCATAGATGGCTTGCTCAACTTCTTGTTGAAACTCTTGCTTGATTACGCCGCCAAGGCTTTGTAATAAGTTGAGCCGTGCGCTCATCGCTTCTAAGCCGACAGACACTTCTTGTGGCGTCAGTTGGCTGATTGTATTTAGGTCGAGTAGCGCGCTTCTTATCTCTTGGCTTTGAGCAAACACATCATTTCGAAACACTTCAACCATCAAAGAAACTTGATGTTCGTTGGCGTTCAATGAAACAAAGCGCTCTAAGAACAATTGCTGTCTTTCACTCAAGGTTTTGATCTGTTCGGCGAGTTCTGGGTCGTACTCTTGGCTGATTTGGAAGATCTCAATCAGTGAACTACCAAACTTGAACTCTTCGTTCGACCAAAACATCAACCACTCAAGTTGTTGAAGGGCAGTGAGGTGCTGTTGAATTTCACGTTTAGTGTTTTCAAAAGGGACTTTCTCTACTTCAAGTAACAGTTGCTTGTATAAATCGCTCTGCCATTCGAGGGCATCCAATTTATCGTAAGTGTCAGTCACTTGCATCGTCGATAAGGTCGCTTCGCTGAAATCGGCAACAAGTTGATTCATTTCACCAGATGCGTCTAAAAAAATGATGGGAGACAGGTTTTTAAGTTCTGCCTTTACTTGGTTGCTTTGAGTAGCAAACTCTTCAGGGCTAGAGGCTAAGGTACTTCTATACAAAATAGAAATATCTTGAAGATAGACAGATAACTGATTGGTTCGTTCAAAATCGGTTAACTGAGTCGTTAATATATAAGCCTGTCTACCTGCTAGGAAGAGTAATAATGAAATGGGAAGTAGAACTAAGCCAAAGAGTTTATGTTTGACTGAAAGGTTATTCCAAACCGTAATCGCCATATAAGGATCCATCCAACTGTCGTTATATAAAAACAGTAGAATAAAAATGCCGATATGGAAACTTTGAAACGGTAAATTTTACGTAAGTGTGGGAGAGGTATAAGTTCTTGTGATTCCAGAGCTTATTTTGAAATGCGTTCTTTTATTAGTAATTTATAGCGTTTGGCAGTTTGTTTAATTTTATGCTTATTGATGAATCACTTAAAAAGCTTACTAATGAGGACGATTGTTATCGAGGCTTAATTCGAAAAGAAGTTGCTCTAATACGGTTTTTGCAGAGGGTTCTAATGTCCAAATACCGAGCATTCTGTTAAGTGCGGCGCGATACACTCTGTTTTTTAGTAGGAAGGCGAGTGTGCTCGTATCATTGCTGAATACGTGCATTTGTACGATGGTGAGCTCTGCTTTGTTCTCAATGTCTATTTTCTGAAGATTGAAAGCGGGTAGGAAGGCAGACTCATACCAAACCTCAACGATCTCTCGAAGCTCCATCTCTTCTTCAGGTACATCGCACTCCTGAAGTTGGTGGTTTTCAGGAATTGCGGATAAGTAAGCTACATCAAGCTTGTCTGCAACGAATGTGTACATATTCTTCCTTGTTACCTGTGGTATTGGGGCGAATCATCCCTCCCGCTTATGAATTTGTCAATTATATCCATTTCCCTAAATAGCGAATTGTGATTAAGCGTTGAGGTTTTAGCTTAAGCTGTTTAAGTATTTGTCTGTTAAGCCAAAATATTTCAAATTTCCATCCGGCTCTAACACTAAACTCATGTTTGATGTTGCGATCAAACCAGGGTCGTTAGTCGAAAAAATCACGGTCTTATTCAACAATTTATCGGAGAACAGGCGATTAAAGTATTGAGCGTTTTCTTGCTCTGCACCGTTGAACGGTTCATCAATGATAATCAGAGATTGCTCACAGTTACCTAGGCCAAGTACCAGACGCAGTTTTTGTTGAATTCCATTCGGAAGACTTTTGCATTTATCCACGCTTAACTGAGTAGCCAAGCCTTCCGGAAGCCATTCATCTAATTCGAAGAAGCTGATCATCTCTTGCATCTTGTCTGTTGGAATCAGTCCGTTGTGTAAAATGAAGTTGGTCTCAAGTGAGCCTTCAAAAATATGCAAATTGAAAGGGATGTAGTTAATCGACGTGCGATAACGGTAGCTATTGAACTGTTTAATGTTGTAACCATCGACAGATACAGCGCCTTGATAGCGGTCTTCTAACCCAGCAATGATTGAAATTAAGGTGGTTTTACCGCAGCCCGTAGGGCCACAAATGACCACTTTGGCACTGGGTGGGATTTTGAACCCCAAGTTAGTTAAACCCGTTGCGGCTCCTGCATATCGGTGACTGACTCCGCTGCCCACAATGCTTCCTTGGAACAGGCGAATAGGTGGGCTTTTTTCTAAGGTCAATTTGTCGTCATTCATCGACATCAGGTTGTTTATCTGTGCTGATGAAGCCTTGATCGATTGGAACTTGGAAATTGAGTTATAGATACCCATGATTGGGCCTAACGCTTTCCAAACCAAAATAACGGTTGCGAGCATGGCACCCGCATCAGAAGTACCTTCCATCACGCCGATTACCGCGGTCACGATACTTGCTGTACCAATCACTTGAATCAAACTGCCACCAGCGGCCTGAATCTTACTGTTAGTCACGGCAACGTTCTCTGCATCGCTGGTGCTTTGCATATGCGATGCACTGAATCGAGATTGAACGACACGAAGTAAAGGCAGGCCTTGGATTGTTTTGATACCACGAAGGATTTCGTTCCATTGATACGAGACCATCGCATTGGCGCGCGAACTTTTGGATGTGGCTTGCGAGTAGATATAGCGAGAGTAAATACAGAACACTAACATCAGGATTAAACCACCCATCACCACTAATGCCGCTGTACCAGACATCAGAGCAATGGCGATGATAAATACGATCACAAACGGCATATCAAAATAGCTGAGCGTCGATTCGGCAGTCACCAAGCGTCGGAAGGTATCGATATCTTTCAAACGTGCTAGCTGAGAAGAGACCCCAGCAGTAGATGTCATCGCATAGGGTAGCCAAAGCAATTTAGATATAACGGCTTGCGAGATGTGCACGGCGAGGTCTTTACCGGAAGTGGCAATGATGTTGACCCGCATTTTCTTAAAGAAGTATTCAGAGAAGCCGACAATAATGGCGAATAAGGTTAGCCAATAGAGTGTGGCTTCGGAGCTCGAAGTCAGTGCGAAGTTATATACACTCATAATAAAGAATGGCTGCAATGCACCGAGAATACTGATGACGAAGCTGAGAATGATCAGGCTTTTAAGTTCATTGTTATAACGATAGAAAGCGTATTTAATCCAATTGCTTCTGTCTTGCGATTCCGGAGGTGGCTCGCGGAACAGACGAGAATATTCGCTAATCGCAATCAGCAAACAGGGCTTTTTGCACATTGGGTATTCAATGGTGTTGTTGTTCGTGTAATCAAACAGCAGCAACTTTCCATCTTTGGTGCCTAAGAAAATCGCACTTAGATTCTCTATTTCAATAAAGCATGGCTGAGGGTGTTTATCTATATTCTCGAGTGTCTTTAATTTGGTCACATCACAGCGATACCCAAGACGCTCTATGGTTGCTGTAAAGCTGTCGCTGTCTTTGTGTTTCGGAATAAAAGCATCGCTGAGTATCGCGGGTGTGCCTTCCCATTCGAGTGCTATCAAGGTGTAGGCCAAACCGCGGATAAGTGGCGATTGACTGTAACGTTCGTCGTATCCGCTGGATTCAAAATCCAAGACACGTTGCGGTACATTATTGAAGTCGACTAAGATACTCATTGGTCACCTCCGGTAAGTTTTACGCGTTTGAGGCGATGGTTAAGCTTGTCCATTTTATTACTGGCGATGATCAAGATTTTGTCGTTGGCTCGATAAGCCGTACTGGTGAGAACCATTCGTGCAAATTCCTCATCAAACACACAGTCGATGTCATCAAATATCAATACGCGCTTACTGGCGAGCAGGGCGCGAACTAATAATAGGGCGTAGCCAACTTGGCGTGAGAATGGGTTACGCATATGGCCTTTGAGTTCTGTATAAAAACCGGCAGGAAGCCCATCAATTTGAGCTTTGATGTTCATGGTTTCACACAGTGCAAACGCCGTGTTATTCAAGCTTGGGCGGAAACAGGTGAGGTTATCGATAATCGTCCCTTCTACGAACGAACTGGTCTTATCAACCATCAGAACACTGTTACGCCAAACGTTGTAATTGACGTCATCCAAAGGCGTGTCGTTAATCATGATATCTAGTTTGCTATCACTGTTCTGACGCGTAATACAGTTAGCGAGGTGGGTCTTACCTGAACCACTTTTCCCTGTCAGCAAATAGGCTTGTCCGAGTTCGAACTCGATACGCTGCTTTTCAGAATACTTAACCGAGATACGTTCTACTTCTGTTGTTTCATGTTGGTGTTCAACAGAGGCGGCCAATTCAAGGAGGTCAACGATACGCTGAATATGGAGTTTGTTTAACTCCCAACGGCTCGCGGTGCGCATCACTTGTTGGTAAGGCGCAAAATAACGGTTGGTTAGCATGATGATCGCGGCCATGATGCCTTGGCTAGATTCCATATTGATAACGGCCGTTGCCAGTACCACAACAACACAAGCTATAGAAAGCTGTTGGATGAGCGCCAATATTAGGCTGAAGTTAGATTCAATCTGCTCATATTTGATGTTCTCAACTTCGCGCTCTTCGACCATTTGTGTCATCAGGCTTTCAACGCGGTATTCCATATTTCGAGCTTTGATATCAAGCGGGCTAGAGATGATCTCAATGATTTTGGAGGTAGTTAACCCTTCGATGTCTGACTTATTCTGCAAACTACCAATCTTTTGTTTGGAAAGGCTCCACGCAAAAATAGCCAAGATGACAGAGGCAATCAGAAGGGTAATGCCAGCCCATATGTTGATGAGTCCTATGATGAGGATAGTGATCACGCTGACGGCAAGGTTGATAAGCGCTCGAACCGATTCGCCACCAAAGAAGGTTTTCAATTCAGGAATGGTTGAGATTCGTTCTAGGTATTCGCCTGGCTCCAAACGTCGGAACTTAGAGATTTCCGCCAAACAGATGGATTGAAATACCTTATTGGTTAAGTTGGTCTCAAACTGCCTCATGATGACAGAGGAAATCTTCTCTTCCTGATTTTTTAAGTGATAGTCGAGGAAGATAGAAATCAAGATAATCGCGAACAATAAGAACAGAGTATCTTGTGCTTGGTTGGGTAACACTCGGTCAAAAATGATCAGAATGGAGAAGGGCAGTACCAAACCAAACAGGGTCGATATTATCGTTGAGAAAGTCAGATAACACTTATCTGCCATGTTGATCTTTTGCGAAAACTGCTCAGTTTGCATTGCGACCTCCTTTCCTCAACGACTCCGTTGAGAGAAGATGTTTAGGCACCAAATCTTGATTGTCTCGTCCCTCAATATCGCTCATTAATTGCATCACGCTTTCGATAGATTGAATTGAGAGTATTCCCTTAATTTGCTCAAGCTTGATGGTCTCGATGATGTAGTCGTATCGTGCGCTTTCGTAGTCTCTTAAGGCGCTGAATAGTTTACTTTCCGCCGCCAGCAAGTCGGTGATAGTACGCGTGCCCAATTGGTAGGCTCTTTGGATCCCTTTATAAGACGCGTAGTTGGCGCGAATGATGTTTTCGTAACTGCTTATAGACTGCGAGAAATCGTTAATGTTGAGCACGGAGGTATTCACACTGTTACGTGTGGTGTAAAGCGAATCTTGGTAAAGCAGCTCAGTACGTTCGATGGCCGTCGATGATTTTTGATAGCCGTAGTAATCAGAGCCACCAGACAAGATAGGAACTGCTAGGTTTAACCCAACACTGGTTGAGTTACTTTCGCCTGTCGCTGTAATGTCGGTTTTGTCGAAGTTATTGGCGTCATCGTGTCGATAGCTGGCTGAAAGCGATACGGTCGGTAAGAAGTTCGAACCGCTCTCTTTTAAGCTTCTGCGGCTTCTCTCGACGTTTTTCTTAGCCACTAACAAGTCGTTGTTGAGCTTTAACGCTTGATCCATGATTGATCGTTGTTCGGTTTCGTTTATCTCTTTTAAAGGCACACTTTCGTAGATATCTTGAGACGGAGTGATAGGGTATTGAATCTGAATCGATAGCCCGTTGAGAATGACGCGACGGTCTTTCTGCAAGGTTCTCAATCGATTCGACACACCTTCTTTCTGAGCAATCACTTCGTAAAGCTCACTGGCGGCTGTATTGCCGAGTTCCACATTGCGTCGCATCTGATGTTCACGCGTCTCAGACGACTTAAGCTCTACCTTGGTCGCTTTAATTTGTGCGTTGTTTTTCAAATACTCAAAGTATTGAGAGCCGATTTCTGAAATAGTGCTTTGGATTTTGTTCTCGTGTTTAATCTCTTCAATGTTGAAGTCGAGCTTTGCCGTCCCATATTTGAAAATATCGCCCAGATTGAAGATCGATTGAGAAAGGGAAAGGCTGTAGCTGTTCGAGTTATAGCTTGAAGTTTCATCAGGCACACTTGATAGCAAGGTTTCATTTTCATTCCATGTGGTATCGGCAGCACCATTGAGGGAAGGAAGAAATTTTGAGCGGCTGATACCAATGTTGTACTCGTTCTCTTCGACCCCTTTATCACTCGCCCGAAGAGAAAGGCTGTTCTGCAGACCGAGTTCTACCGCCTCAAGCAGGGTAGTCGCCGATGCTGAAGGTGTCGTGCTTAATGTAAGCGCAGCTATGATGCTGCTAGTTAAGTTTTTGTACCGCCACATACTTGTTGATCACCTTGATGATTTGGTCGCTTTTATAAGGTTTGCTGATTACGTAATCCATTCCGGCCTCAATACAAGCCTGGTGTTCGTTACTGCTGGTCAATGCGGTTGCACCTATGATGGTACAAGGGTTTTTCTCGTTTTCTTGTTCGAATTGGCGAATGCGTTTTGTGGCTTCGATGCCACCCATACCCGGCATGATGCAATCCATGAAGATGATGTCAGAACGCTTGTTCATAAAGTGCTTCACGGCATCGGCGCCATCGCCAACCATGTCTGGTTCATATTCTTGTTTGGTCAAGATTCGTTTCAGTAAAATTTGTTGAACTCGGTCATCCTCTACGATAAGGAATGAGCTGTTTTCCATCTGTTCTTCCGATGCTTCCGCTTCCATAATGGTGAGTAGGTTTGGAATGAACTCGTAAGGGATAGCAGGAGCGTTGATGATTTTGTCGACGAAGCTATGACACTCTTGTGCTTGCTGAGTGTTGGTCACTGACAACAGTAACTTGGTATTTGGGTGGTTCTTAAGCTGAGATTTCACCGTCTTGCTCAACGACGGCAGCTTGTTGGGTTCAAAGGTATCGGTCAACATTATCGCATCGTAATCACCGAACGTTTTCGCCGCTGAGAAAAGCTCATTTGCAGTGCGAATCTCGGTGATATCAAGCCCCAAGTTACTGAGCATTTTCTTCATCACATCGATGCGAACTTGAGTATTAGCACACAAGAGTAAACGCTTGCCATCAAAGCGAGTTTTCTCTGTGTGGAAGTTCTTAGCCTTAAGATCAAGCTCGATCTGAAAACGTTCCTGAGCCCCTGACTGGAACCAGTGGCTCTCGTAATATCCGTAATCCTTCAGAACGCTTTTCGCTAAGTCATCTGTGCTGGCTGTATGGTCTTTGTGTGCGCTCCAATGGAGTTTGTTGAGCTTGGCAACAGAAACATCCAGTGTTGATAAGAAGTTGAGGTTGATGGTGACACGGGTATTTTCCATGTCTGAAGCCGCACCCGATTCAATCGTTACAAACAGTTTCTTATTTGATTTGAGTTGAATAGCGTTAGAAAGTTGAAGGAACAGTATCCAGAATAAGCTGGTGGATTGGCCTGCAACACGATTCGGTAAGTTGTCAGAGATAAAACAGTCAAGTTGGCTTTCATTACGTTGTACTTTGGCACTGATATGAATCATTAATTCAGATAACACGCTCAGTAAAGAGAACTCTTTCGACTTGCTTTCCGTACCCTGTGATATCAAGCGATTATAGTTTTCTGCTAACTCAGATAGTGTGCTACACGCAGAGGTAATATCGTTCGCCATCAACACGCCGTTTTCATCGGTTTCTTGAACCAGATATTGGACACCACCGTTGATGGTGTTTGTAATTCCGCGAATCTCATAACCGATCAGCGCATACAACTGTTTGTAGAGATCGTTATTGCGCTTTTGGTCTTCTAATTTACTGAAAATAAGTTTGAGATAAGAGTAAATCTGACGCTGCTTGGGGTTGATGCTAACTTCATTAAGAAGCTCTTCAAGACGTTGTAAATCTAGCTGCTTCAGCTCTTGATACAGGGCATCGAATTCATAGTCGATTTCGCGTTCGTTAGAACTGGATTTCTTTAGCTTCAACATAGCAACTGAGTTGGATAGAATCGTAATCACAGCCAATATCACGACCACCATAAACAACCAGATAAAGAACTCGTTTTTTTCTGACATTAAGTCATTTGCATGGTTGTTAAACATGGTGCGATAGTTGTCGTCCATCTGCAGATAGTTATTGGTCAATGAAAGGTACAAGCCTAATACGTCGTTACGTGTTTTTGCGCTATCGGAGAAACGATTAATCGCCAATTCCAGTTGTGTGTATTCAGTTGCCCCAACCAAGCTGAACTCGGTTTTGTTCAACGAGGCTAAAGAGCGAAATTCATTAATTTCAAGCTTCAAGTTAACCAGGTTGAATTCGTTAGTGCCGCAAGTGTTGGTACTTAAACACTGTTGCAGAGTTTGAATATCTTGTTCTATGGTCTGATTAAGCTTCTGGGCTTGTATGAGCAGTGGGGCGCTTTGCACTTGTGCGACTGAATCTATTTTTGACCAAGAAAAGTATAAATAGAAAGCGAGCGCAGCCAATACCACGCTAAATAGTATGCTTAGACGTAGGGCGGGTATGGAAATATTGTACGAAGGTTTACCGCTCATTGATTATCTCTCATCGAAAGCATCCTCGATGGCTGACATCACCGGTTTCGCAGCGTATTCGATCACGCGACGCGAGCCTGTTTTCACATCAGCGGTAAACTCCATGTAAGGTGATAACTTGTATTGAGTGCCTCCTCGTTCAAGAAAGTTTCGGTCAATTTCAATCTCAGCTAAATAGAATTCAGCGTCTTCTTCTTCGTATGATGAACGGCTGATTGAGGCGATGGTTCCCTCAACAAACCCGTATTTTGCAAAGTTATAGGTATCCATTTTTACTTTCACTGCCTGACCAATTTCGACAAATCCCATGTCTTTACGTGGGATCTTCGCTTCACCGTGTAACGAATTATTTATTGGGGCAATATCGGCGATACTTTCTCCTGGCGGAATCACAGCAGAACGGAAATTGAAGTGAAGTTTATCGACCACACCATCGACTGGCGAGTAGACGACTAGGCGATCAACCTTGTCGGAATGCTGCGGTTGTAAGATTCGCTTTAGCTTGAGGTCTTTGTTCGCTTGAATGATTTGTGCTTGGTACTCAGAGTTTCGATTCTCAACCAAGTCACGGTGTTGCTTTTCCAGTTTGTCGAGTTGGAAACGCTCATTCATCACAGATTCGTCAAGGTTCTCAATCTCACGCACCATATTCGACTCTTGTACTTTCATGTTAAGAACGTCGACATAAGACGCCATCTCTTCTTTATAGAGGGTGTTTTTGATGTTGAGCTGCTTACGTATCAGAGAGAGTTGATTCTCTGAACTTTTGCGACGCTTTAACATTGAACTGATCAACGAGTTCTTGTGCTTAATATCGTGTGTAATGAGTTCTTCATTTGAACGGTTTTTAGAGAATTCTTGTCTCCAGGTATTCATGTTGACCTGAACTTGCTCAGGGTATTTCTCAATGAAAGCGTCGAAGTTAGGCTCTATCATGTCGCGTAAGCTTTCATAACGAATCTTATCGAGCTCTATCTGAATAATTTCAGTATTGACGGTATCAAGTTGAGTGTTACGGTCAAGTGAGCGTATTCGAGCGATAGGTTGGCCCTCATAAACGACTTCCCCTTTTCTGACTAACAATTCTTCTAATATCCCGCCTTCTAAATGCTGAACTTTCTCAACATCCGATTCCAATAGCAGTTCGCCACGTACAGAAACAACAATATCGATACGTGCTTGTGACGCCACCGCAATAGCGACCAAAGCGAGCAAGAATATAATGAGCAACGTTTTGTGAACGCTGGTCATGGCACTAGCAAGCACAATAGTGTCATCAGCTGTGACCTTAGAAGCCTCGTTATTGGAAACGAGTGCTTTTCTGAGGTGATGTTCTATTTGGTTATTGCTCATGACTGACCTCGGTTACTTGCCATCTATTACTTCCTTAATATCCAACAAGTGGTTGATTTGTCGATTGACGTTGCGCAATTCAGTTTTTACATCCTCTATTAGATCTTCCGGCGCAGGAAACTCGTGTCTACTCAAGTGTTCCAATTTGGCCATTTTTGGCGGAAGGTCTTGGTCGCAAAGCAACGTTAAGATGGTCTTCAATCGTTTTGAGTAACTATTGAGTTCATCAAAATGATTACCGTTATGAAGCGCTTCTATATTTAGGGCTGCGTCAGAAAAGTCATTGTAAAAGTCGCCTAATAGCAATTGCAGCCCTTTGTGGTTGTTGTCGACCGAGCGCAACAAATTCGTCATGTCTATCATCGCTCCACTGCCTTAATTGCTTTAATCACAATAACTAAGGATCTTTAAAGGCAGTTTTCAAATTTTTTTTGATTCTTTCTCTTTAAAAAGAAATTATGAAAAATGTTGTATAAAAAAATTGGTTTTTCAAAATGATGTCCTTTAATGCCTCTATAAATACGATCAGTTAGCTAGTAGCAACGGAGGCTGTAATGGCAGGCGAAAATAACCAAAACAACCAAAATGAAGATCTAAATGACGCGGTAGAACAAACGGACACGAACGACGCGGGTACGCCCTCCCAACAGCAGAATCAACAAAATCAACAAAACACGATTGCGTCGACAATAGCGACGGGTGCTGAAAATGCGGATGCGGCAGACGAAGTTAACCAGGCTTTAGACGAAAATCCGAGTGGTGCAGGTAATGCTGAAGATGCCTCTGCTTCTGGTGCGGCTGTGCAAGAAGAGACGCCAGAAAGTGATGGAGATTCAGACGCTGCACAATCCAATGTAGTTGGTGGAGCCGCTTCTGAAGCTGGCTCGGATAACGCTGCTGGCAGTGGTGGCGGTGCTGGAGCGGGCGCACAAGCTGTAGGTGGTGATATCGCAGAGGCTGCGACAGGTGGTGTAGACGCTGAAGGTAATGAAGAACAAGGCCAAGCTGCGCGTACTTCAGCAGCGCCGAGTGCGACATCTTCAGAGTCGGGTGACCAACAAGTTGGTGATGAGCTAGATTCACAAACAGTAGAAGAGACGTTTGCAGTTGATGTTCAAGCTTCTGACGAAGAGACCATTAGCGAAGTAGAGGATGACTTTGATTCTGAAACGGTAAGCGAAACGTTTAAAATCAAAGTGGAAAGTGAAAATGATGCGCCAGAAGCTGAACAAGATCTGGCTTACATCATGGATGAAGATGGCTCCATAACATTCACTCAAGAACAATTACTCGAATACGCAAGTGATGTAGATGGGGACGAGCTTGTTGCTTCTAACGTTCAAGTTGGTGATGATGCAACAGTTCAAGACAATGGTGATGGTACTTTCACCGTTGTTCCTTCAGCTGATTTTAATGGTGAACTTGACCTTACTTTCGACATCAGTGACGGCCAAGAAACGATTAGCAGCGCAATTGATTTAACGGTACGCCCGATTAATGACGCGCCTGTTCCTGAAGATAAAACGTTTGAAATCGAGGAAGACGGAACTCTTGTATTCACCGACGCTGACCTCCTTTCTGGTGCGACAGACATTGAAGGTGACAACCTAACGGTTGAAGGTGTGACCTACGATGGTGGCGACGGTATCCTTACCGACAACGGTAATGGTACATACACCTTTGCGCCAAATGAAAACTTCAATGGCGACGTAAACTTCGGCTTCGATGTCTCTGACGGAACCGATACGGTGTCAGCAAACATCGATGTGAGTGTAACTGCCGTTGATGATGCGCCAGTGTCTGGCGACCTAGCGTACTCAATCGA